>JAICKT010000555.1 GCA_025927795.1 Parafilimonas sp.
AAGGTCTTTTGTACTGTTAATTAAAATATCGAATCTGTGCTCGCTATCAATTAACTTTTTTTCTGCCTTTTGTCTTCTTTTAAAATGATGCAAAACGAATATGAATGTGCCAATCAGCAAAATCAAAATCAAAATACCGGAATAAATAAAAATGCGATAGATGATATCAATTGTTTTATAAACATCAGCTCTTCTTACAGCAAGCAAACGGTTTTCTTCTGCTTTAATTAACTGAATTTGCTGATTGATGGCATCATGAAGTATTATGTGTTGTTTCACATTTGTTATAAAGCGGTTCATCACATCTTCTGAAGCTTGTCTTAGTTGAAGCGAGCTGTCAGTAAACTGAATGAGCTGAATTATTTGTTGCTGAAGTTTTATTGCATTTGCATGCTGATATTTATTATCCCTGACAAGTTGTGTAAGATATTTTGCACTTGTCTGTATCGAATCGCGAATGGAAAAATATTTTCGATATGCATTTGAATCGCCGGTTAAAGTATAATTCCGGGTTTCCCATTGGAGGTTTTGTGAAAGAAGTAATATGCTGTCTGTATGCCCAATAACAGTACGTGTATGCGTAACCAACACCGCACTGTTATTGAATGCCTGGTTATTATGATAAAACAAAACACCAAGACCTATTAATCCGCCTAATAAAATAATATAAAATACTGCCAGCAACTTTAAAAATGCAGAGTAATTATTAAAACTATTTATTGAATTCCGCGCCATCGTTTACGGATTGACGGTTAATAGAAAACAGCGAAGGTTAAATAACTAACAACATTTACTTAAAGGAGCTTCGTTAAAAGCTTTTCGCATTTCTGGGGTAGCCAAATTAAACTAAGCTGCAAATTCAATTTTGCAATAACTAAAGATAGGAAGGAAAGTATAGAAGTATAAATAAATATGATAACATTATTTATTGTGCGCAATAAACAAAGGCAGGTTTGTATTTTTCATCAGTGCATCTGCCATGCTGGGTTTAAACCATCTTGAAACGCGGCTTCTTTGGTAGGCGCCCAACACAACCAATGTTTCTTCTGCTTGTTGTTGCAGGTAAGTAATTATTGTATTTTCTGCTTCACCTTTTAAAACAACATATTGCGCTTTGGGAAGATGGCGTTTCATGAATTCTTTCATTAAATGATTATCGGGTAAATGCAGTGTTTGTTCCAGCGGTTTCACTGATAAAACTTTTGCTGGCAAATGGTTTAAAGAAGTTAAATCGTAACAAAACATTTTTATTGCATATACAGAAGATGGATCGCCGTCGTATAAAAAAATAATTGATTGCAGTGGCTTAAATTTTTCCGGCGCAATCATTACCGGGCATTGCACATCAGCCAGAACATCGCGTAAAAAATCGGAAGGAAATTTATCATGATAAATATTAAAATTTTCTTTTTTACCAACGATAAGCATATCAGCATAAATACTTTCATGCAGCAAATCTTTTACTGCCACATTTTTATCATGATGAATTGAAAATTCAATGCCCGAATGTTCGCAGGCAGATTTAAATTGTTGAATAGCGTTTTTACGTATTGACTTATCTTTTTCATCAAATTGTTTTAATTTTTTTTCTGATACTTCATCGCCTTCAAGTAAATCTTTAAACCTGTAGCTGTGATAAATCATATCATCAAGAAAGATTCCTACAAGGTGCGCATGATTTTGTTCAGCAATATGAATAGCGTATTGTGTAGAAGCTTCAGCATATTTAAGACCATCAAATGCGGCAATTATTTTTTTCATGGTTATACTCTTTTAAAGCAATAATAAATATAGCACAACCTTTAAATACTGACGACAAAAAGCAAACAATATGATTTATATCAGTTTTAAATAACCAGGTTAATTTTTTTAAGCGCTTGAATAATTATCAGCGGCATTAAGCCTGTTGTTAGAATAATAGCTAATTGAAATAAATTAATCGGTGAAAGTGCTAACACATTTCTCAAAGGAGGAATAAAATAAGCAGTAAGCATTACAACAAGGCAAATAAAAATTGCCAGCCACACATACTTATTGCGAATTACTTCATTCTTACGAAATGAAACACCAAATGAAAGATTGAATGTGTGCCATAACTGTGCCGATGCGAGCGACCAAAACAATATGCTGTTTGCCTGTAATTTTTCAATGTTCAAATAATTAATGCAAAGCACGTAACTGCAGAATATACAAACGGTAAGTACAATAGAATATGTAATAATCGCCTGCCAGTGTTTTGTCCCAATTATTGATTGTGTTTTTTTTCGTGGCGGATGATGCATAATGTGCGTATTGCCTTTATTCATGCCTAAAGCCAGCGCTGGCAAAACATCTGTAATTAAATTGATAAATAAAATCTGCAGCGGTGTTAGCGGCGAAGAAAA
>JAICKT010000492.1 GCA_025927795.1 Parafilimonas sp.
AAGAGTAATGAGTTCACATAGTTTCCCTGCAACAATAATTCTTATGGCTGTAAGCGGCGAAGAGCAAGGTTTATTTGGTTCTGAATTGATGGCAAGCAATGCAATAAAAAATCATTTGCAAATTGAAGCAATGTTAAACAATGATATTATCGGAAGCAATAACAGCAGCGGCACAAACATTATTAACAATACACAAGTAAGAGTTTTTAGTGAACCTTTTTCAATTCTTGATACAGGCAGAACATTACAACGCATCAGAAGTTTAGGCTTAGAAAATGATGGCAAAGCAAGACAGCTTGCACGTTATGTAAAAGAAGTTGGTGAACGTTATGTTGATGATATTGAAATTGTAATGGTTTATCGTAGTGATAGATTTTTACGTGGTGGCGATCATATACCTTTTGCAAACAGGGGCTTTACTGCTGTACGGTTAACAGAAATGAATGAAAATTTTAACCATCAGCACCAGGATGTGAGAACAAAAAATGATACTGCCTATGGCGACCTTGAAGAATACATGGACTTTGATTATTTGAAAAAAAATACTTCAATAAATATTGCGACGCTTGCTAATCTTGCTAAAGCGCCTGATGTTCCTCAAAATGTTTCTGTTGATGTAAAAGACCTTACCAATTTTACCAATATTTCGTGGGCAAAACCAGGCGATGGCAATGTAAAAGGTTATTATGTTTTGATGCGCGAAACAACAAGCGCTGTTTGGCAAAAGAAAATTTTTACAACATCAACATCAATCAATTTACCGTATTCAAAAGATAATTATTTTTTTGCTGTGCAATCAATAAGTAATGAGGGAAATGAAAGCTTGCCTGTACTGCCTTCGCCAGCACGCTAAAAAGTATTTGTAATTTTAATTTCTATTGCGATTTATAAATATAAGCTCTCCATTTTTCTATCAATGATTTCATATCATCCGGCAAGGGTGCTTCAAAAAATAATTCTTTGTTTGTTTTTGGATGAACAAATCCCAGCGTTGCAGCATGTAAAGCAACACGCGGGCAAACTTCAAAACAGTTATCTACAAACTGTTTGTATTTGGTAAAAATTGTTCCCTTTAAAATTTTATCGCCGCCATATTCTGCATCATTAAATAAAGTATGCCCAATATGCTTCATGTGCACACGAATCTGGTGTGTTCTTCCTGTTTCTAATTTACATTCAACCAGCGTTACATAATTAAATCGCTCAATCACCTTATAATGCGTAATAGCATGTTTGCCGCTTTCGCCTTCGGGATATGCATCAAACATTTTACGGTGACGATGATGCCTGCCTACATGCGCCTCAATCGTTCCTTCATCCTTTTCAATATTTCCCCAAACCAATGCAATATATTTTCTCTGAACGGTGTGATTAAAAAATTGTTTGGCAAGATGCGCCGCAGCTTCCGCCGTTTTTGCAACAGCAATTAAACCGGTTGTGTTTTTATCAATGCGATGAACCAAACCATATCGTGGCAAATCTTCTTCTGTTAAATTTGGTTTTTGTTGAAGAAGATGATATGCGATTCCATTTAATAATGTTCCTGTATAATTTCCTACGCCGGGATGAACAACCATGTTTGGTTCTTTATTAATCACCATCACAACCTCATCTTCATACATAATATTTAAAGGGATATTTTCTGCTTTAATTTCTGTGTACTCAGGATTAATGAAACGCATCAAAATGATTTCATCACCAGGTTTTATTTTGTAATTGCTTTTAATTTGTTTCCCATTCACCGTTAAAAAACCTGCATCAATTGCCTGCTGCACCTTATTTCTGCTTGCATTTTCAATGCGTTGCTGTATCCATTTATCAATGCGCAAAGGCTGCTGACCTGTATCAACTTTAAAAACCTTTCTTTCATATAACTCTTCTGCGGGTTCTTCTTTTTCTATTTCAATTTCATCATTCATTAAACAAAAATAAGTTTCAATAGGTGTCAGACACTTACAAAAATGTCAGACATCCTATACGCCGTGACTATTTATCTTTTGATTGTACTTTTACAACATGCATAAAATTATTTTGCAGGATTTAGGAACAAAACAATACAAACAGGTTTGGGATTACCAGGAAAACCTGTTGCAACAAAAAGTAAAGGCAAAACAAAGCGAAACTTCAAAAAATGACTATTTACTTTTTGTTGAACATCCGCCGGTATTTACTTTAGGAAAAAATGGAAAAGAAAAAAATTTATTAGTGAATGAAAATTTTCTTTCACAAAAAGGCATTGAATATTTTCACATCAACCGCGGTGGCGATATAACTTTTCATGGACCGGAACAATTAGTAGGTTATCCAATTTTAGATTTAGATAATTATAAAACTGATTTGGGCTGGTATTTACGCAGCCTTGAAGAAGTAATTATTTTAACGATAAAAGAATACGGATTGATTGGCGAACGCAGCAAAGGCGAAACAGGTGTTTGGCTCGATGCATCTGTAAAAGGTAAGGAAAGAAAAATTTGCGCGATGGGCATTCGTTGCAGCCGCTGGGTTACCATGCATGGCTTTGCATTAAACGTAAATGTTGATTTGAATTATTTCAATTTAATAACACCTTGCGGAATTCCTGATAAAAAAGTTACATCAATAGAAAAAGAAATTGGTTATAAAGTTTCGATGGATGAAGTGAAACAAAAACTCATAGAGAATTTCGAAAAAGTTTTTGATGCAGAAATTATAACCGGTGAAGATTTTACAACATACAGAACCGCTGAAAAGCTTATAGATTCAGCGATTTAAAATGCGCCCTCATTTTCTTTGGATAATCTGCGATGGCAACCGATGAATCACCAATTTCAGGGTGCCATAATTTTTCCCATTCAAAGCTGTAATAACCCGTATAATTATTTTTTGCAAGCAAATCAACGGCTTCAAAAATAGGCGACGTTCCTTCACCTAATAAAACATATTCTTCTTTACCATTAACTTCTTTTGCATCTTTTATGTGTGCATGATGAATATAATTTTTTAAACTTGCATACACTTGTGCAGGCGGCTCTTTTGTTACAGACCA
>JAICKT010000618.1 GCA_025927795.1 Parafilimonas sp.
ATCATACAACATTTTTTCAAAATGTGGAATTTGCCAGCGCCTGTCTGTACTATAACGTGCAAAGCCACCTCCGATGTGATCATACATTCCTCCCATCATCATTTTATCAAGACTTAAAGTTGACTGGTTTAATGCTGCTTTATTTCCTGTAAAATAAAAATGTCTTAGTAGATATAAGATTGAAAAAGTTTGCGGAAATTTTGGTGCGTTACCAAAGCCTCCCCATTCTGTATCGCCAGTTTTTAAAAAATTATTTGCAATGTTTTCAAGTGCAACATCATTTAAGTAATTTTCATTTTGTTTACCTGCTTTTCCAAAGTCATTTATGTTTAAAAGATGTTGCGTTAAATTTTCTGCCTGTTCTTCTATTTCATTTTTTTTAGTTTGATAAGCATTTGCAACAGCGCTAATAACCTGTTTCCAACTGCTGCGGTTAAATGCAGCAACCGGTGGAAAATAGGTGCCACCATAAAATGGTTTTAAATCAGGTGTAAGAAAAACATTCAAAGGCCAACCACCACTGCCAGTAATTGTTTGCACAGCATCCATATAAATATGATCAAGATCAGGGCGTTCCTCTCTGTCAATTTTTATGTTGATAAAATTGTTGTTCATTAATGCTGCCGTTTCTTCATCTTCAAAACTTTCTCTTTCCATAACATGGCACCAATGGCAGGCAGAATAACCAATGCTTACAAGAATAGGTTTATCTTCTTGTTTAGCTTTCTTCAGCGCTTCCTCACCCCATGCATACCAGTTAACAGGGTTATGTGCATGTTGCAACAAATAAGCACTGGTTTCATTTATAAGATGGTTGGTAAATTTTTCTTTCATGATTAGCGGTTTCAAGGTAATTATAAAAACAAAAAATCCCGTTTATGTAACGGGATTTTAGCTTAAAAATATAATTGCTATTTCTTTTTATTAATACAATTAAAATAGTAATCAAGAGCAGAAACCATGCTTGGTGTATGCGGTGCCGGCGCTTTAATGTTTACATTTAAACCAGCATCTTCGCCCGCCTTAACAGTATTATTTCCAAAGGCGCCGATTAATGTTCCGTTCTGATTGAATAGAGGATAATTATCAAACAAACTGCGAATGCCACTCGGTGTAAAAAAACATATTACATCAAACAATTTATTCTCCATTACTACTTTTACATCATTACTTACAGAACGATACATAAATGCAAGCTGGTAACCGCAATTATTATTTTTCAGCCAGTTTACAATTTCATTATCCTGCTGATTTTCGCTGCACACATACAAAAATTTCTCGTTCTCTTTATGCTTATTAATTACATCAAACATGCTTTTGTTTGTTCCATCAGCACCGTAAAAAACTTTACGTTTTCTATAAAGAATAAATTTTTGGAGATAGAGCGCAACAGCCTCTGTAATGCAGAAATATTTATTGTCCTGGCTTATAGAAATCTTCAGTTCTTCACACATTCTGAAAAAATGATCAATCGCATTTCTGCTTGTAAAAATGATAGCAGAAAAATTACCAATATCAATTTTTTGTTTCCTGAATTCTTTTGCGGGAATAGGCTCCAGTTTTATAAAAGGATAAAAAGTAAGTTGAATATTATATTTCCTTTCTAATTCAAAATAAGGAGATTTTTCACTTTCAGGTTTCGGCTGGGTGATTAGAATCTGAGGGATTTTTCCGGAAGATTTTTTTACCCCGTTGTTTACCATGCTTTGTTCTCTTAATTATGTATGGCTGTTTTTAGAAATAATAATTTATAAATGACAAGCAAAGGCATTATTTCTACGGCACAAAGGTAAATAAAAAAGTGAAATGCAGCCAAGTTGAGGTTCTTGCGAATTCTTGCAAG
>JAICKT010000319.1 GCA_025927795.1 Parafilimonas sp.
ACTACCCATGATAATAAACAGCAAACACAAACGCAAAAAAAAGTTGACACATTGCAAGCGTTTATAGTGAAGCAACAGCAGGTGAATAAAACAGTGATATTACCATCCCAACTTGAACCATTTGAAAAGGCAAACTTGCTTTCAAAAATTCAAGGGTATGTTAGAAAGATGAATGTAGATATTGGTGACGGGGTAAAAGCCGGGGAGGTACTTGCTGTTGTTGAAGCGGCGGAATACAATGCGAACCTTTCTCAATCAGTAGCATCGGCACAAGCTGCAAAAGCAAAATATTTAAGCAGCAAAGATTATTATGAGCGTTTAACGATTGCAGCAAAAGAGCCGGGCTCGATTGCAGAAGGAGAATTGGTGAAAGCGCAAAATCAAATGCTTGCAGATAGCGCTGCTTATAATGCAGCAAAACAAACATCCAATGCTTACAGCCAGTTGAATAATTATCTTGTGATTAAAGCACCGTTTAATGGAGTGGTAACACAACGCAATGCGGACCCGGGTGATCTCGTGAGCGCCAGAAATGCAAAACCTTTATTGATAGTTGAAAATAATACAACATTACGGTTGAAAGTTCCTGTTCCCGAAACATATACAGACGCAGCCACTGAAACGAAAGAGGTTTCGTTTACTGTTGATGCCATACCTGAAAAAAGTTTTTCAGCAACCCTATATAGAAAATCAAACACTATTGATTTAAATAACAGAACGGAGCTATGGGAATTTTTGGTGAAGAACGATAACAATGAATTGCGTTCAGGAATGTATGCAAATGTTAAGCTTCCTTTACAAAGAAAAAATCCTTCTCTTGTAGTGCCTTATGGTGCTGTTGCTACAACACTGGAAAAAAAATTCGTGATAAAATATCAAGATGGACAGGCGCAATGGATTGATGTACGTAACGGCATAAATATGGATAGCACAGTTGAAATATTTGGAAATATCTTGCCCGGCGATACTTTGTTGAAAAAAGGAACTGATGAAGTGAAAAATGGAACCGCTATAAATGTATCCGTAAGCAACAAATAAAAAAGTTGCAGCCCTTCAAATGTAGTGTGAAATTATTGCCATTTTGTTCTCTACGTATTATTGCACCTGTGGTGTAAGTGTAAACTATGTCATTTTCTCTAATGCTGCTATTTTCACAACCATAATCATTTTATATCTCTTCTATAACTACTTTTTAACATTAAGCACAACATAAGTTAAAAAAATGGGTGTTCTGGTTCCTAACTTTAGGATTGGTAACATTCACGTAACATTCGCATAACATTGAGGTAATGATGTGATAACATCTTTGCAATCAAATTATATATGCAATCAAACAGCTTGAAGAAAATTTATGTCGTTTCCATTCTTATTCTTTCTGCGGTTAGTGTAAATACCTTAAAAGCACAATTCACTATCAGCTCAGACTCTGCTTTTAATGCAGGAAGTCCAAATACAGGCAGATTATGGGGATATTCATTTGCAGACTTTTACTATAAGGCTCATGCCGATACCTTAAACCGCGGTGGTGGTAACCAATATACAGGAATTCCGAAAGACAGAAATGCTTTCCAGATAAGGCGTGTTTATCTTGGTTATAATTATAATATAAGTAAAAAGTTTTCTGCAGAGGTTTTGCTTGCTGCGGAAAATGGTGCTCTCAGCGGTGAAGCACTTACCGATAATAAACTGGCTTTCTATGTAAAGCTTGCAAACTTAAGAATTAAAAATATCTGGAAAGGAACTGATCTGGTACTCGGGCAGGTGGCACCACCAGATTTCGTTATGTCTTCAGAACCTATATGGGGATACCGGTCGGTAGAAAAGACCATTCTTGATAAACTTGGTATACCATCGTTTGATCTGGGAGCTACGTTGCAGGGCAAATTCGATCCATCAACAGGAAATTATGGTTATGATTTAATGGTTGGCAATGGCACCGGCGCAAAACCTGAAGGTGATAAATACAAATGGTTTTATGGAGATGTATGGGCAAAATTTTTTGACAAAAAAATCTATGTTAATTTATATATGGATTATAACCGAATGCATCCGATTAACGGAATGAAGCACTCAAGCAGTATAATTAAAGGATTCGTAGCATATACGGTTCCAAAATTTACAATTGGTGTGGAGGCATACAGTAACAGATTGCAAAATGATGATCAGGCTACAGAGATTACAACCGGGAATGTTGATGTTTTAACCGTGCATGCCAGGGGTATCTCAATTTTTACGCATGAGCCTATTATAAAAGATAAACTAAATTTCTTTGCCCGTTTCGATGCCTTGAACCCTGATAACGAAATTGACAACAGTAAGTATAATAAGTATGTTGGCAACACCAACGGTTTTAATGACCCATCTACCAAAGAACAATTTATTACAGCAGGCTTAGATTTTACCCCAACAAAAAATGTGCATTTAATGCCAAACATCTGGTATAACAAATACACCAACCAGGGGCCGGCGAACTTGTACAACAGCTATGATCTCGTTTATCGTATTACTTTCTATTATGTATTTGGAAAATAAAAAGCATTCTATTAAACAAACATTTTAAATGAATAGAAATTCATTTATACATAGAATAAAAGATACAAGATGAAATACAATTTTTTTAAACTGCAAAATTTAGCAGTAACAAGTTTGATGTTTGCAATGTTTGCATTTACTGCATGTAACAGCGGCAGCAGTTCAAACAAAACAGATAGCACCAGCACAGATTCAACTGCATCTGCGGGTAAGAACGATAACAGCACCATTTTAGGTGCAGGCAGTACATTTATTTATCCGTTTTTCTCAAAAGCGTTTTCTGTTTACAACCAGCAAACAGGTGTAAAAGTTAATTACCAGTCTATTGGTTCCGGTGGCGGCATTCTTCAGTTAACAAATAAAACAGTTGATTTTGGAGATTCTGATGCACCGCTTAACGGAGAACAAGACAGCACCATTGGTGTTCCTGTTTTACACATCCCCATGTGTTCAGGTGCTGTTGCCATCAGTTATAATTTGCCTGGTGTAAAAGACACATTGAATTTAACTCCTGCAATTCTTGCAAACATATTTCTTGGTAAAATAACTAAGTGGAACGATCCTGCAATTGCTGCAGCAAATAAAGGTATAAAGCTTCCAAACACCCCGGTTGTTATTGCACACCGTTCTGATGGTAGTGGCACAACAAATATTTTCACAACATATCTTTCTAAAGTAAGCCCTGATTGGAGCACAAAAGTTGGCAAAGGTTCTTCCATCAACTGGCCAATTGGTTTAGGTGGTAAAGGCAGCGAAGGTGTAGCAGGCATTATCAAACAAACGCCAGGTGCTGTTGGTTATATTGAATTGGCTTACGCATTGCAAAACAATATGGCGTTTGCAAGAGTGCAGAATAAATCAGGCAATTTCATCACACCTAATATTGCATCAACAAGTGCAGCCGGCAATATTCAGTTACCCGCAGATTCAAAAGTTTCTTTAACAAATACAGATGCTGCTGATGGTTATCCAATCAGTGGTTTTACGTGGGCAATTATTTATAAAGAACAGAATTATAAAAATCGCTCACAAGACAGGGCAGAAAAAGTTGTAAAACTTTTGTGGTGGAATATTCATGATGGTCAGCAATATTGTGCTGCATTAAACTATGCGCCATTATCACCCGCAGCAGTTGCCGTAGCAGAAAATATTTTAAAGAGTGCCACTTATGATGGCAAAGCAATTCTTCAATAAAGTTTGTTTAGTGAGATAGAAATGAAGTGAGATGGAAATGAAGCGAACGAAGGTAGAAATGACATGAACTGAGGTGGAAATGATGATATGAACGAGATGGAAATGAGGTTTGATAAGATGGAAATGATGGGAACGAGGCTGGATACCAGCAATAAAATACTTTTTTATGCAGGAAAGTAAAACAATCAGTGCAAACAAAAATATTTCGCTGCGCATTCCGTCGTACGGCGAGATAATGCGAAAGCTGCGTATTAAAAAAGCTACGCGACCATACAAACAAATTAAATGGGAAGGCTTTTTTAAAAACACACTTGTAATAATTGCGCTAACAATGGTGGTGCTTGTAATAGGAATATTTCTTACACTGGTTGTTCAATCGGTTCCATCTTTAAAAGCATTAGGCATAAAATATTTGTGGGGCAAAACATGGAACCCCGTTACAAATGAGTACGGTGCTTACCCTTTTTTATTAGGCACGTTGCTAACCTCATTTCTCGCATTAATTATTTCTATTCCTTTTTCTTTTGCAGTAGCCATTTATTTGGGCGAATACAACAGCAAAGGCTGGTTATCTAATCTTCTAAAAAATACAGTTGAACTTATTGCCGCAGTGCCATCTGTAATTTATGGTTTCTGGGCACTGGTTGTTATGGTGCCGCTGGTGCGTGCACTTGAAATTAAGCTCGGTGTTGTGCCTTATGGCATCGGTATTTTTACTGCTTCTGTTGTGTTGGCAATAATGATCATTTCTTATGCTGCATCTAGTGGAAGAGAGATGATAAAAATTGTTCCGCAATCATTAAAAGAAGGTGCATATTCTTTGGGTGCAACAAGATGGGAAGTAATAAGAAGCGTTATTCTTCCCTACACAAAATCCGGTTTGTTTGCCGGCATTTTATTATCGCTTGGAAGAGCATTGGGTGAAACAATGGCGGTTACAATGGTGATTGGTAATACGAGCATTATTCCAACCAACATATTTGCGCCGGGCAATACAATGGCAAGTGTAATTGCCAATGAATTTACTGAGGCAGACCGCACCGTTTATTTATCTGCATTAATAGAATTAGGACTTGTTTTATTTCTTGTTACTGTAGTAATTAATATAATTGGAAAAAGAATTATTAAACGATTTACAAGAGAATGATGAATAAATCTAACAAGTTAATGCTGTTTAATAATATGATGAACTACGAACGTCATGTCGAGGTAACGAGACATCTCATAAAATTGAAAGTGATTAAATGATACGAGATTTCTCCTTCGTAGAAATGACGTGCAGAATCACTTACTGTTATTAAAGGTTTTAATGTTTAACAAATGATGAACCCAAGAATTACATATCGAAAAACAAAAAGCAATGCTTTCCAGGTGTTGGTTTATGTATTGGCGTTCATGATAACACTGCCATTGATTGCTATTATCATTTACATATTTAAAGAAGGTGTTTCAAACATTAACTGGCATTTTCTTACCAACGTTCCAAAACCCGTTGGTGAAATTGGTGGTGGTATTGCAAATGCACTTGTAGGAAGTTTAATTATTGTGTTTGTTGCGTCTGTAATTGCAGTGCCGATAGGAATTATGTGCGGTATTTATTTAAGCGAAAATCAAAC
>JAICKT010000046.1 GCA_025927795.1 Parafilimonas sp.
ACAACTGTTTTATAAGAACTGTCGGTTGAAGCAATACCGTTTTTATTTGAGTTACACGATGCAAGTATAAATATCATCAATAAAAAAAATATTTGTCTCATTAATTCGGGTTACCCGATTTTACTCTGCACTCTTCTATAATCTTATCAATTTTTTCTTTAGTAAGATGTTCGCGATAAGTTTTTCCAAACTGCATCATAGGTGCATAACCACAAGCGCCCAAACATTCAACTGTTTTTAAAGTAAACATTCCATCTGCTGTTGTTTCGCCAGGTTTAATACCAAGTTTTTCTTCGATGTATGCAATTATATCATCACTGCCATTTAACATGCACGGACCTGTTTGGCAAACTTCAAACATATATTTGCCAACAGGCTTTAAATTATACATGCTATAAAAAGTTGCTACTTCATATACTTCTATTGGTTGAATATTTAAAAGCTCAGCAACATAATCCATTACAGGAACATCAAGCCAGTTATCAAATTCTTCCTGTGCAATATGCAATACCGGAAGAATGGCGCTTTTTTGTTTGCCTTCGGGATAATGACTTATCAATTCATTAACCTGTTGTAATTTTTCTTCAGAAAACTGAATCATTTATTTTAATTCAATTATTAACTATCCATTTCGCCTGCAATTAAATTCAGGCTGCTCATTGTAATAACAGTATCACTTAACATAGAACCCCTCACCAACTCTTCAAATGCCTGATAATATATAAAACATGGTCTGCGAAAATGTAAACGATAAGGTGTTCTTCCGCCATCACTAATTAAATAAAAACCTAACTCACCATTGCCGCCTTCAACGCAATTGTATACTTCTCCCGGCGGCATATTAATTTCGCCCATGATGATTTTAAAATGCCAGATAAGCGCTTCCATTTTTGTGTAAACATCTTCTTTAGGCGGAAGATAATATTCAGGTACATCAGCATGATAAACTTCAGCTTCTGCGCCTTTAAATTCCTGTATCTTCTGATACGCTTGTTTTATAATTTCAATTGATTGCCACATTTCCTGTTCACGTACTAAGAACCTGTCATAGCAATCGCCAGTTGAACCAACCGGAACAGTAAATTCAAAATCTTCGTAACTGCAGTAAGGTGAAAATACACGCACATCATAATCAACACCGGCAGCACGTAAATTGGGTCCGGTAAATCCATAATTCAAAGCACGTTCTGCACTGATAGGACCTGCACCAATTGTGCGCTCCATAAAAATTCTGTTACGCATTAAAAGATTTTCAAACTCTTTTAAAACACGCGGATATTCATCTAAAAATTTTTCAAGCTTGGTAAATGAAGTATTATTAAAATTTCTTTCAAAGCCACCAATGCGCCCAATGTTTGTTGTAAGACGGCTGCCACAAACTTCTTCCCATATTTCATAAATCAATTCGCGGTATTGCATTACATATAAAAAACCTGTAAATGCTCCTGTATCAACACCAACAATTGAATTACAGATAAGATGGTCTGCAATACGTGCCAGTTCCATTATTATTACGCGTAAATAATCAACGCGCTTTGGTATTTTTATTTTAAGAAGTTTTTCGCAGGTGGTGTGCCATCCCATATTATTAATCGGGCTGCTGCAATAATTCATCCTGTCAGTAAGCGGCGTAATTTGATAAAGCGGTCTGCGTTCCGCTATTTTTTCAAAAGCACGATGAATATAACCAATAGTTTGTTTTGCAGAAACAACCCGCTCGCCATCCATCTCTAAAATATTTTGCATTATACAATGCGTTGCAGGATGTATAGGGCCAAGATTAAGCGTTGTGGTTTGCTTTTCTATTGAACCATCCGGAAGAACAATGTGTTTATCTTTTATTGAAACTACGTCTGACATTTTTAATTTGACAATTCGTCAATTTGAAAATTTGAAAATGTTTAAACTAATTTATCTCATACATTACTTTTCTGATTCTGCGATTAATTTATCATTATTTGTTTTTGCTGCTCTTATTTGTCGCTTGCTAATAAAAATTTCAATTGAACCTATTGCAATTGATATTATAAAAAAAAGGATCCACCAATATTTATTTTCAACAGTACATGCACAAAAAATCATTGCCCAACCAGCAATGCCTTGAAAGAGCCTTCTATGTTTTAAATAATAATTCAACTTATACTAGTTTATCGCCAACATTATCTTTTTCTGATTCTGCAATTGTTGTATCATCATTTGTTTTTACAGTGCCATAACCAATGCTACCACCACGACCAAACATTTCATCGTCTTTATCTTTTCTTGTTTGGTCTTCTAAAGGATATTCTTTACGCATAGGAAAATAATCCATTTCATCAACATTTAATATGCGTTTTAAATTTGGATGACCGATAAAATTTACGCCGTAAAAATCATACGTTTCCCGCTCAAGCCAGTTAGCTGCTTCAAATAATTTTGTAGCAGTAAAAATATCTGGTTTGTTTATATCAAGATAAGCTTTAAAACGAATGCGTATATTATCGGTAAGATTATGCAAATGATAAACCATTGCAAGTTCCCTGCCTTTGTTATCAGGATAATGTACAGCACAAAGTGTAGTTAGGAACTTAAATTTTAATTCCTCGTCATCATACAAAAACTGCATGAGTTTTAAGTTCATGTCTTTTGGCACTTCAAAGGTTAACATGCCGTAAGGTTCTTCAAAATTGCTAACCTGTTCTCCAAACTTTTCTATAAGCCTTTCTTTAATTCTATCGTTTGTTAAACTCATACCCCATCCCTAAAGGGAGTTATTTTAAGTTTATAATTTTATTTAAACCACCTAAATATTCCCTTTTAGGGGTTAGGGGTTTACTGTATTCCATAACTACCAAGCAAAGCTTTATAATGCTCACTGTTTCTTCTGCGCAAACTTTCGTTATGCACTAACTCCTGTATTTTAAGTACACCGTCAATTACTGCTTCCGGTCTTGGCGGACAACCGGGAATATAAACATCAACGGGAATAATTTGATCAATGCCCTGCAGTACAGAATAGCTATCAAAAATTCCACCTGATGCTGCACATGCGCCCATTGCCAATACCCAGCGTGGCTCCGCCATTTGCAGATAAACTTCTTTTAAAACAGGACCCATTTTTTTTGCAATAGTTCCCATCACCATTAGCAAATCGCATTGTCGCGGTGTGAAAGCCAAGCGCTCTGAACCGAAACGTGCTAAATCATAATGCGCTGCCATGGTACTCATAAATTCTATACCACAACATGATGTTGCAAATGGTAAAGGCCAAATAGAATTTTTTCTTGCCAGTCCAACTATTTTTTCAAAACTTGTTGCAAAATAACCTTCACCTTGTTCACCTTCCGGCATATCCGCCAGCGCAATATTATCGTATATATTTGTTTGCTTAGGATGTATATTAAACCTAACTGGTCTTGCCATAATTACTCAATTTACAATTTACAATCGTCAATTGACAATTGTTTAATCTTCCCACTTTAAAGCACCTTTCTTAATTATATAAATAAATCCAATTAAAAAAAATGCGACAAATAAAAGCACTTCAATAAAACCATTCCAGCCAAGCCCTTTAAAATTTACAGCATATGGATAAAAGAAAATTACTTCCACATCAAACAAAACAAAAAGAATAGCCACCAAAAAATATTTAATGGCAAAAGGTTGTCTTGCGTTGCCATGGCTTTCTATGCCGCTTGCAAAATTTTCAAGCTTGTCTGCTGTTTTTCTTTTTGGCCCGATAAAATGTGTTGCAATCATCATGGTGGCAACAAAACCGGCAGCAAAAATTAACTGAATACCTATTGGCGCATAATCTGCTGAAGTTCCCGAAATATTTGTATCAAGTAAATAAAAAAATGGATTCATTAAAGAGCTTTGACACGCAAAAGTACGAGCAGGAAATTATAAAATGAAAAGAGACTTAAATACTTAAGGTTTTGTTTGAATTGCATTAACGTTATTAATTAACAAAATTCCACCAAATACCAACTCTAAACCATAATGCACGTGACGGATATAATGGTGCTACATAATTGTACTTTGTAAAAGAGAAACCGTTTGATGGATCAACTGTATCGAGATTTTCTAAACGAATAAAAGCTTTAAAACTTTTTATGCGGAAGTTGAGATAAATATTCACATCAGGTTTGGTTGAGATTGTTGTAGAATCCTGGAAATAAAATTGCCCGTTTAAAGGCGAATAAACAGGTGTTTTATAAGGCGTATAGTATCGCACTTCAATACCTGTTGATAAAAATAAGTTCTTAAAAAAATTACCTTCAAAAGCAAAACGGCTTCTCGCCAGAACCAACGGAACATTAACCGGCGCATTGCCTGCTGTTTGCTGCAGATTACCTTCAAGATACCAGTTAAAAAACTTACTTACTTTAATTACTTTTTGTGCCGAAACATGTAATACATTAAAAACAGACGATGATTGCGTTGATGTATATAAGCTGCTGAAGTAAGTATAATTTGTAAAAAGATAATACTCGCCGGTTAGCTGCAAATTAGCAGGTGGTATATTTATAACAGCAAATAATCGTGTAATGTTTTCTTTTTTAAAACTGCCTTGTTGAATAACCGGAAAATCTGTGAGTGATTGATTCATTACTATAGTGCCAAAACCTGTAGGTCGGGTAGTTGTATAACTTGTATTCAGGTCTTCTATATATTGAGGTCTCGTTAATGTAAAGCCCGTATTTTCACTTTCCATAAAAGAAGGTGTGCGGTTTACATTTTGAAAACCTACTTGCAGCGAACCAATATTTTTTCGCAACGATCTTTTTAAACTTATATAAGCTGAATAATCTCCTGCATAATGACCGGTTACATATAACTTACCTGATGCTTCAACATCATACAATTGATTGCGTGTACGGTTTCTGTATTCAGCATCTGTATAAAGATTATCATAATTTTGAGAATAACTACCAAGGTCGCCTTTAATCATTTCATAACCTGCATTCAATTTTAAAAACTGGTTTAAATTATTTTTTTGCGGATAAGAAATTAATGCAAAATCATTAGTTAGGTTTTGCCATTTATCTTTAAACTTAATTGTATCTCCTGCGCTAATACCGTTATAACTAATAGCCGGATTATAATTAAGATATTTGATATAATCTGAATCAACCGGGTCGTAGTCATGATACTCGTAATTATCTATTGTAAACTGAATAGTGTGTTGTATGCGAAAGCGCGGATAAAATAATTTATAAGTTACAGAATCTTGTACCAGTGAATCTTTCTGACCAAAATCATAACTCTGGCGCATTAAAAAAATGCCTTCTTTATATTGTGTACCTATCGTTATATTCTGGCCAAAAATATTACGGCTGAACTGACCTAATTCACTGCCAAGTTTTGTATTGGCACCAAAAGGATCGTTGAAAGAAAGACTGTCAAGATTTTGATTTGGTTTTAAGCCCCCATTTTCAGAAGAAAGAATTTTATTATTAATGACAGCAAAATAATTTATATATCGTTTATTACTGCTTTGAAAAAAAGTATTCAGCCGCAGATTACTGTTATTGGTATTTTGATTTTTAAAAGCGCCGGGAGAATTAATAACTCTAAAGTCAAACGCTATATTAAAATTGCTTTTGCGGTTTTGTGTATGAAATAATTCAATCATCTGCTCTGCCCTGCTGCCTAATAAATAAATAGTTTCAGAATAAGGTCTTGTTGTTTGAAAAAATTTTGTATTCTCCGGTGTGTAACGGTAAATATCGTAAGCATGAAAACCTGCATCAAAACCGGGCTTCATATTTGGCTGAAAAATTAATGAGTGTGCAGCCGAGCCAAAATTTCCCATATCTACATACCACCATGGCACAGGATAGCGTGTATAAAAATCATTTATAGAAGAATCAATTTTATTAATGCGTGTAGAATCCCAGTAGCGATAAAAAATAGTTATAGAATCTTCGTAAATATCTCGATGCTGTAATGTTTGATTTGCGCTGTCAACTTTTATTGGTCTGCCATGACTATCGTACTGATAGTTACCGCCGGGAATTGTATCATATACCTGCGTTTTTGCAACTGCACAGCACATCATCAATAAAAAAATAAAACAAGTTTGCTTAAACAATGCGGCGATTAAAATTTGTGATAGTGCAAAGTAATATCAAAGCTGTGAATGAAAAGATAATTGGTATTGTATTGCATCTGATAAAAAGATTTCTTATTACAGTTCATACCAGTAATTAAATCATTTTTTATACTTCAAAGCTATATTAAATGCGAGTGCAAAGGCTGGTATTATAAGTACATATATTTCGATATTAATACCCTAAATAATTATAACCCAAAAAGAGTTGTCCTGTTATACAGAACAACTCCCGGATTGCGGATGTTTTTCAAAGGTTAACGGAAAGAGGTTATCTTATTAAAGCTTAATAACAACTTAATAAATAAATTTTTTTAAAAGCTATTCAAGGCAATCAAAACTTTCTAAATGTGTCGCTAAAAAATAAAACGAATAATGTATAATCGAACCTTGAAGTGATTTATGGTTCGTGGCGCGAAAGTAATATTTTAGAAACGGGAAGTTTATAATTTTTTGTTAGTATAATATAAATATAAAATTAATAAAGCGCATTTTATATCTCAACTTCTCCCTTAAAGATTAATACAGCAGGGCCACAAAGCCAAATATTTTTAAAACTTGTTTCACTTGTTTTATCAAATTCTACAGCAAGATAACCGCCAAGCGTTTTCACTTCAACGCGGTTAAAACCATTATCATTATGCGCAAATACCAAAGCAGCCGCAGTAACACCGGTGCCGCAACTTAGTGTTTCGTTCTCTACTCCACGTTCATAAGTGCGTACACAAATATTTCCTTCTTCGTCAATCTCGGTAAAATTTACATTGATGCCTTGTTTTGCAAAACGTTTATTATTACGGATTTCTCTTCCTTCTTTAACTACATTGTAACTCCATATACCTGTTACCGGTTTCACAAAATGTGGCGAACCGGTATTTAAAATATAATCAGCATATTCTGCCACTTCTACGTTATTCACATCTACCATTTTTAAATCAATCCATCCGTTATCTTCTATTGATGCTTTATGCTCTCCATCTATAGCAATAAAAGAATATTCGCGCTTATGCAAACCCAAATCGTAAGCAAACTGAACCATGCAACGGCCGCCATTACCACACATACTATTCTCACTTCCATCTGAATTATAATATTTCATTTCAAAATCATAATCAGGATAATTATTCATCAGCATTAAACCATCTGCGCCAATACCAAAATGCCGATCGCATAATTTTTTAATCTGCGATTCGGATAGTTCAATATTATTTGAACGATTATCAATAATAATAAAATCATTCCCTGTGCCATGATACTTATAAAATGAAAATGCCATTATGCTCTTTTAAATTGATTCAATAATTTCCAAACTTGTTCTAATTAATTTTTCCATTGATTCAACTGCATTTTTTGAAAATTGTTTTGATACACGATTAGCTACAACAGTATTTAAGCTTAAACAATGATGTCCCAACAAATTTCCTAAACCATAAATAGCAGATGTTTCCATTTCAAAATTAATGATATGATGATTTCCATATTGAAATCCTGTAAAGCTTTCAATTAAATTTGGGAAAGTTAATCCAAGTCTCAACACTCTTCCCTGCGGACCATAAAAACCCGGACAGGTTACAGTAATACCATGATGAAACCCATCTACAAAATTTTTTAATAACGATGCAGATGCAGCAGCAATATACGGTTGTGATAATTTGCCTGTTACCTGTGAATGATTTATAAATTGTTGCAAAATGTTTTTTTCTTCTTCATTATTATCATGTACATAATAATTGAGAAGATTATCAATTCCCAAAGCATGTGTTGAAGTAATAAAACTATCAACAGGAATATTTTCCTGTAGAGAGCCGCAGGTTCCTATGCGAATAATATTTAGCGACTGCAGTTGGGGCTTTATTGTTTTTGAACTAAAATCAACATTAATTAAAGCATCTAACTCATTTAAAACAATATCGATGTTATCAGTTCCAATGCCGGTTGATGAAACAGTAATTCTTTTTTTACCAACCAATCCGGTATGCGAAATAAATTCGCGGTGTTGCTGTTTTACTTCAATAGAATCAAAATATTTGCTTACCTGTTGTACACGATCCGGATCACCAACCGTAATTACTGTTTGAGCAAGTTCATCAGGCAAAAGATTCAAATGATAAATTGCTTTTCTGCTATTAAGAATAAGTTCGCTTTCTGCTAAATGCATTGTAGAATATGATTCTAAAAAGTTCAATTTATAATTTATTTCCAACTCTATATTTGTTTTTGTACGCTTAATGGCTTTGTTTTATTTTCGCAGCGATGTATGGTTTCGTGGCCGAGTGGCTAGGCAGAGGTCTGCAAAACCTTTTACAGCGGTTCGAATCCGCTCGAAACCTCCTAATCCTCGCTGCTGTTAGCGGGGATTTTTATTATGATATGAAGTATTCGCAATTGTTTGGAATTATTGCAGTATTAGCTCTTGCTGCAATTTGTTATCTTCCCTGGAGTTATATTCAGGAAAAAAATATTCTCGTTACAGGGATGAGTGCGCCGGGAACTATGTTTGGAAAACCTGGTTTGATGCATTTTGTTTTAGGTGTTCCCTTAATAATGTTTTTTATAATACCAAAGATTTGGGCAAAGCGCATTAATGTATTTATTAGTGCTATTAATCTTGCCTGGAGTGTTCGTAATTATATATTGCTTTCCACTTGTTTTATGGGCGAATGTCCGAAAATTAAACTTGGTCTCATTCTATCAATGGCTCTGTCTACTTTTATTCTTGTTATGACCTTCTTCCCAAAAATTAAGATACCCGTTAAATAATTTCGTTCTTATGAGAGTTATTATTTGATAAATAATCACGAATCTTCACAAGTTATACATATATTATTTAAAAATATTTGATAAATTTATTTACTAAATCAATAATTTTTATAGTATTGCTAAAAATATTATTTGATTATAAATTTTATATATAACATCTAACTTTTGCTTGATAAAAATGAAAAAGAATAATTCTTTAACATTAAAAATCAAGTATATGCTTAAGAAAATTACTCTTGCTTCTCTTATTGTTTTTTATTGTTCACTGTGCTTCAGCCAATCTGACTCTTCCCAAATTTCTCCTATACCCACTATAACCGGCTCGGTGGACGCCTATTACCGTTTTAATTTTGCAGACGCCAAAGATGCCGAAGGCAAACCTGTAACCAACAATTATACAAGTTTCACTAATTCGCAAAATTCATTTGAATTGGGAATGGTAAGTCTGCAGGCAGCACACAGTTTCGGAAAAGCAAGTGTATTCGCTGACATAGGGTTTGGAAGAAGAGCCCAGGAATTTGATTATCCTGATGGAAGCGGCAGAAACGGATTTTATTCTCTTGCTTCGGTAAAACAAGCTTACCTGAGTTATGCTATTTCGGATAAATTTAAATTAACGCTTGGCAAATGGGCAACACATGTTGGTTATGAGCTTGCAGACGCTTATCTCAATCGCAATTACAGTATGGACTATATGTTTTCCTTTGGTCCATTCTCACATACAGGAATAAAAGCAGATATAGGGTTAGGCGAAAAAAGTGGCTTGATGCTTGGAGTTGCAAATCCTTCAGATAATGCGACCACTTTATCTTCAAGAAAATTTGCAATAGCACAATTTAGCACCGCTACAAATAATGATAAATTAAAAGCCTATTTGAATTATGTTGGAACTTATGGTGGCAGTGTTTCTACCACTCAGCTTGACTTGGTTTTAATAGCTACTGTTAGTGATAAATTTAGCATAGGCTATAATGGCACAGTTAAAGGAATAAAATTAGAAGACACAAATAATGCAACCTCGTGGGGTTCTGCGTTATATTTCAACGTTGATCCTACCGCCAGTTTTGGTATTACTTTAAGAGGCGAATATTTTAACGATAACAAGGATGCATTTGGTTTAAATACAAATGTTTTTGATGTTACACTTTCACCGAATTTTAGAGTTGGCAATCTTACAATTATTCCTGAACTAAGACTCGATAACGCAAAAAGCGAAATCTTTTCTAATCATGACGGAGATGATACTAAATCTACTTTCACTGGAATATTAGCAGCTACTTATCATTTTTAATACACAAAAAACTAACATTATTTATTAAATAAATAAATATGTATTATTTTTTAACACAATCACCTTACATTTGAAGCAAATTAAAAAAATTATTTAATTTTTTTTCTGAAACCACATAAAATTTTTGCTATGAACACTTCACATTTTAAAAATTATGCCCCTTTTATTATTTTATGTATTGTAGCTGTAGGCGCAGTATTTGTTCCTACGTTTCCCAATTTTGATGATGGTAAATACAATGTGGCCGATATTGCGTGGATTATAGTTGCCACAGCGCTTGTATTCTTAATGACACCGGGTTTAGCTTTTTTTTACGGCGGTATGGTAAACCGTAAAAATGTACTTTCTACCATGATGAAAAGTGTAGTAGCCGCAGGTGTTGTGAGTGTTTTATGGATAGTGGTTGGTTATAGTCTATGTTTTGGCGATTCAATCGGAGGATTTATTGGTAATCCTTCTTCTCATTTTATGTATAAAGGCGTTGCTTCAGGTCAACCTTGGTCATTAGCGCCCACAATTCCAAAATCGTTATTCTCCATGTTCCAGCTAATGTTTGCGGTTATTACTCCGGGGCTCGTAGTAGGTGCTATAGCAGAAAGAATGCGCTTCACTGCATATGTATTGTTTACAGTTTTATTTAGTCTATTGGTATATGCCCCGCTTGCTCACTGGAGTTGGAATCCCGGGGGTTTCTTATTCAAAATGGGCGCTTTGGATTTTGCAGGCGGAACCGTTGTACATATTTCTGCCGGCTGCGCTGCACTTGCAGGAGCTATTGTGCTTAAACCAAGGAAAATGCACCAGTTACATAAAGAAACTGTTCCAGCTAACATACCTTATGTATTAATTGGTACAGGATTACTTTGGTTTGGATGGTTTGGTTTTAATGCCGGTTCTGCGTTAGGTGCTAATGCTCTTTCTGTTTCAGCTTTTTCAACCACTAATACGGCAGCTGCCGCAGCAGGCCTCTCATGGATGTTTTTTGATGTATTAAAAGGGAAAAAGCCTTCTGTTACTGGTTTTTGTGTGGGTGCAGTAGTAGGATTAGTTGCTATTACACCTGCAGCAGGCTATGTAGCAATACCACAAAGTATTTTTATAGGTTTTATCGCTGCAATTGTTTCAAATATAGCTGTGTTGATTAAGTCAAAAAGCTCATTGGATGATACACTGGATGTATTTCCGTGTCATGGTATTGGTGGCATGGTAGGTATGTTACTTACTGGTATATTTGCTACAAAAGCAGTAAACAGTGCAGGTGCAGATGGCCTTGCTTATGGTAATTCTGCATTCTTTTTTACACAACTAAAAGCAATGGTTTGTGCTGTTGGATATAGCTTCATTGTTTCATACATGATTTTCAAATTGGTTAATTTTATTGTGCCTTTACGTGTTAGTGATGTGGAAGAAGAAAGAGGCCTCGACGTAAGCCAGCACGACGAAAAATATATGCATGTTACTATGGCTGTTACAGAAGAAGGGCTAACAGTAGAACAACTTTAGTCGATATCATTTCTCATTTGTTTGATTTGCAAAAGGAAGTTCTTTGGGCTTCCTTTTACTTTCTGTGCAATTCCAATTAAACAGTTACAGAAGTGACAGAGCTATCACATTAGATCTTTTCGAACGTCAGCGTTTTTGCAGTAGTGAAAAGCATTTGTAAAGACAACCATATCAATAATGGGCGGCATGTATACGATATTTTATAATCCTGTAGAATAATTTATATTCCAAGGGTGCCGGTTTCTGTTTTTCAAACTCTTTTAATTTTGGTGTAGCACAAATTTTTCAAACAGAAAAAATGAAGTAATCTTGTGTCAAATTTAGACTACAACCGTATTAATAAACTCCGTTTTGAAATTAATTATGAGAAAGTATTTTTCTGAAAAAAATGCCTTGACTGTTATCGTAAGTCTTTTTTGTTTAGCAATGCTAATTCAAAGCATTTTAACTCAACAAAACATTTGGCAAATTGTAGCTTTTGGCCTTGCCTTTAGTTTTTCTGTTGAAGTAATTTGCCATCGCGCAAAAGAAAACTAAGATCTTCAGTTATTCATAGGTCTGGATAAAGAAGATAGGCTCGAAACATTATTAATTCAGCCTTTCAGTAACAACTAACGTGTTTACATTTTTCTGTTGGCACTGCCATCAGAAAAGCGTCGTGCAATTAATTATCAATATAAACAAAAAATAATTTTACAATTGCAGCAACTACCATAGTATATAAGTAATGCCATTAATTAACTGGCGTTGATAGCCGGATTTTATAGCACCTTGAAATTCTCTTCTGTCAGCCGAAGTATACCATGTATAATATGCACCGCCAATACGTTTTACTTTGCCTTTTATTAATGCATCATCAAAAGAAGAATAATACTCAATAGGAGTTTGCCCTATCATTTTTAGTTTGCCTTTAAATGCATCATTATCATATAAAGTGTAATAACTGATTGCACTACTGCCAATGTTTTTAATTTTTCCTGCTGTTAACGCATCCTGATATTTTTCATAATAATCAAAAGATAAATTGCCTGCCGATTTAATTTTCCCAACTTTTTCGGGGTAGTCTTTAGATGAGTAATACATAAAGAAACAGCTTCCGATATTTTTTATTTTCCCTCTGTATGCAGAGTCTGCAGTCTGTTCGTAATAATTTACGCTTCCTGACCAGTGCACTAATTTAGGAGCAAAATAATTTTTGTTGTAATAAGATGATTCTTCTGTTCCGTATTCAAGAATTTTACCATCGTCTGAAATTCTTATTAAAATGTTTTGATTGGTTAACAGGGAAAACCATGAGAAAACAGCGCCATTCGAAAAAGTAACCTGGCTTAATTGCTGCGCAGCACCATTAAAACATATAACAATACATGCTATAATTAAATATCTTTTCTTCATATTGTGATAGGCGTTTGGTGCTTTTTAATTTCTACGTAAAAGACCTTTATCCGTTGTAACAAACATCTTTTAAAATTAAAAATAAATACAATTAGCTTTAGCCTCATGAATTCAACGCAGCGATTAAAGTGTTACTTATTTATTATTTATTAGTCGGTTTCAACAACTGCAATTAAAGTATCAAAAGAAAACCACTTCCATTAAAGATCCAATTAATTAATGGAATACATAAAATAAAACCAGTCTGATTGTGGAATTATAAATGTTAGTTTTGAAAAAAAATGTATAAATGCGGGTTGATTATTGGTAGCTTCTTATTGGTATTTTGTTTTTAATCATCAATAAATTTTAAATGAAATTGCTCTGAAATAAAACCAATAAAAATTACAAATGGAATTTTTAGGATTTACATCTGCACCAGGTGCATGGGGATCAGATACAGCATGGCATATGTTTGGTCCGATAGATTTTAATTTAGATCAGGTGATGGCATTTGCAAACGAGCAGCAGGATAATTGTATTATTGAAAAACTGAAATGGGATTTTTTAGATTCAAGAATTTTTAAAGTTTACATTAAAACTCAAAAACCCGCCTACAAATTTCATATCATCTTTTCAACCAAAGATGGTAAGCTGTATAAGCAAACAATTGAGTATGATAAAAAAACAATAATGGGTGTTCCGAAAGAAATATTTATTGAATGATGAGCTGATATGTATTATCTCTTTTGACCCTGCTTAATCTTACACTCGTTTCTTTTGCTCATATTCATCTATCGCATTCTTGATATCTATATTGATGGTGCCCTCACCTTCACGAAGCCATTTATCATCACCTGCATCAAGCCAGCGACCATCTTTAGTTTTTAATAAACGGTACTCTTGTATATCATACATAGGTGTTACTTCAACTATATATGCCTGCTTCTCTTCTTTGTTCGCATTTTTCCCGGGAAATAATGCCTGCAAAAAACTCTTTTTTGCTACTCTTTGTACACCTGTTCTTACATTGCCCTGCCGGTTATTCGGCAAGCTGATAAAAAATTGTGCCATACAAATATTTTAAATAAGCAGGTAAATTAGAAAAGGAACAAACAGGATAACAGCTAAGTATAGCTGAGCGGTTATTACACATGACTAAAGGAATATTATTTAATCTTATTAATGCTTATTACTGCACATAAAAAAGGAAAGGTGTTTGTTATGCTTATTGAGAAAAATAAAATCGGGCAGCAGAAGAATTTATGCGGGCATTGGCACTGCATTAGCAGCTGGTGGCGCAGCTATCGTAAACAATGGAAATAATACACGAGGTGGGTTTAAATTGAAACTTTTTGATAGCGGTAATTTTGTTAACTGAAAGATGATATTATACTACAAGTTTTTTTACATAGGCAGAGGTAATTTCATTTTGTATAATGTCATTCATGCCTTCATGAGATTTAAGTTTTTCCGCTAAATTTTTCATTGCCTTAATAGCATACTTTAAAAAACCAGGACCAAGGCTTACTCTCGCAACACCCATTTTTTCTAAGTCCATTAACGCAGGAATACCGGGCATGATTATAATATTTACCGGCATCTCCAGTTGCTGTACAGTGGTGCCAATATCTTCAGCACTATTCATAGTGATGGGATAAAAACAATCTGCGCCTGCATCTTTATATGCGAAACCTCTTTTTATTGTTTCTTCCAATTTATTATTTGCAGTAGTGCTACGCAAATAAACATCTGTTCGTGCATTTATAAAAACAGGCACATTCATTTCCTCTGAAACTTTTTTAATCAGTTTTATTTTTTCGCACTGTACTTCAACCGGCAATAGAGTATTCGTTTTTTTATCTGTGTCTTCTATATTAATGCCAACAACACCAGCTTCAATAATCTGCTGTATATTTTGTTTTAATTGTTGTTCATTGTGTGCATAGCCGCTTTCTATATCTGCTGTTACAGGTATGTTTACTTTTTCTGCAATTCTTTTTAGAATTGCTAACAGTTCATTAAACGGAATATTTTCTCCATCATCATACCCATTTGCAAAAGCAACAGCAGCACTGGCAGTGGCAACAGCAGGATAGTCCATATCTTCTAACAACATGGCACCTAAACTATCCCAAATGTTTGGCAGAATAAGAAGTTTACCACAATGGTGCAGATCATAAAAACGTTTGGCCTTTTCTTGCTGGTTTAAAATTTCTGTGGTCTGTTTCATTACATGATATTAGTTGTTTTATACAATATATTTTTTCTTGTTGATGAATATACTAAGAAACAACTTTACGGTTTTCTTTTTACAAACACCGAAACAAATAACCAGCAAACACCAAAGCAGAGCCATATTATTTTTGCATAAGAGATTAAGTTCATGATATACGTTTTAATGCACGCAAGCTATTTGCAGTATAAAAAATGTGAAATAAAAAATCGGTTAAATAATGTAAATGGTAGGTGAAGAAAAAAGAAAGGCGGGCAAATTAATATTTGCTTTGAGTGTTTTTTAAAAATAATTATGCGAATGCAAAACGTCGCATAATTCAGGTTATGATAATTTCACTTGAGGCACATTGCCTGCACAAAAAGCCCGCACCACAGATTTTTCTTTGTGCGTTTTCTTTAAACCATTTTTATAGTTTCTTCCTTTGATGTAAAATAATTTGGCGGAAAGGATTTACCCGGTTTTGCATACAGAATGTTTTTAATCAACCAAAAAAATTGACTGTAAATTTTTATTACGCCAAAGTTTTTAATACTAAAAAATTAAAAATTTTTTAAAGAGATTACCACGAAAAATTCTTTCAATAACTAATTGCGATTTTATTAAAACGCAAAAGCTCACCAAAAATTCGTAAATAGCATTCCTATTTTATAAACAAAAATTTATTTAGTGAAAAACAAACTTCTAACATTAG
>JAICKT010000374.1 GCA_025927795.1 Parafilimonas sp.
ATAAGTTGTAACGCGGTTTTGCGGCGAAAGTCCGCTCCCGTCGTAAATATTTACAGATGATGAATCAATACCATTTTGTTGCCAGAACTTTTTTATTTCATAAACACCGTTAATGGTTGAACCAAAACCATCTTGCTTATAAGCAATTGTTTTTTCCAACGCTTCTCCATACAAGTTGATGCTTTTTTGTAAGAACCAGTAAACAACGCTGTCTAATGTTGGCGAGTTATATGTAGCAATATTGTTTTGAGCTGATGGAATGGAAATATTTTGTCTTTTAAGCGAAGCGCCTGTAATTATATCGCCTGTTAAATGGATATTATTTTGTTTGAGCGCAGAATCTAATTCCCGTTTTAATTGTTCTGCAGCATAAGGAAGTGAACCTGAAACTTTAAATTCATTTACTCCTTTTGGAATGGTTCCTTCTGCAAAAATTTTTGTACTGTAAGGTGCTGCATACAAAATAGTATTGTCGCCTGTTCCTTCATTTGCAGTGGTTATAAAATTATCATATTCATCAACTGCAAGCGGCGGGTTTGTTCTTAATAAAGTTGATGTATCGCCAATATTGTTTCCCGGTTTCAAAATTAAATCGTACTGATTTTCGCGCCAGTTAATTGCCCAAATTCCCGAGCCATAATAATTACCCATATCATCCCAAATATAACCACCGGGCAAAGCGTTGTAACTAAAAGCACCATCATCTAAAATAATATTGCCTTTAATTTTTTTTATGCCCGCATTTTTAATTGCATCTGTAAAAAAATTTAAAATGGAATCAGGTTTTGTTTGTGCGTATCGCCAAGTGCCTAATGTTGGGTCACCATAACCTTTTATAATTAAATCGCCGTTTAAAACTTCATCATGAATTTTTCCATTATAACCAATTTCTGTTTTATAAGTGAAATCATTTCCTAATAAAGAAAAAGCCGCAATTGCCGTAAAAATTTTTTGTGTGCTTGCTGGTGCTAAACCGTACTGTTCATTCAATGCAAAAATTTTATTGCCATCTGTATCGGTTACATACATGCTTACTACTGCATGTTTAAGCTGGTCATCATTTAAAAAATTATTTATTGCATTACTTATTTTTTGAGAAGCATTTTGTGCGGATGCGCTAATAAAACAAAACGCAAAAGAGACGATAAAAAGTTTCTTCATTTATTTAAGACTATAAGTAGCGCCAAATGTAAAACTTAATAGCTCTCCTGTGGATGTAGTTAATTTTTTATCTAACTGTGATGAATAAAAAGAGAAAGGTCGAAATTGTATAATGCCTCCAATTTTTTTATAAATAGTAAATGCTCCTTCAATATATGGTTCAATTGTAAAAACAAATTTTGTTGCGTTTGCAGTATATATTTTCTGTGCTGCTCTAATATCAGATGCATTTGGAATTTTATAGGAAGAATCGAAACGAATTTCTGTATTGCTCTTTGCAAGAAAATCTGCTCTGAAATTTAAACCTGTATATAAATGAAAATTGGTGTTGGGTTGATTAAGCATGAATGAAACCGAAACAGGAACCTGGAAATAATTATCGGTAAAGCGAACATAGTTTATTGCAAAACTGTCTCTACGCAACGGTGAATCAAATAAAAATAAACTTGTAATAAAATCACCAATAGAATATTTGCTTAAACTATAATGACGTTGGCTATAACCAATGCTACCCTTAATTAACCATCGTTGATTTTTTAAAGGAATAGCAACTTGAATAGCGTATGAAGAAACATCACCTAAGCGTGAATGATTTCTTTTTTCAGGTGGTACTAAACTATCACTGCTTAACTGTTCAAAGAAAAAACCTGGCGCTGCATAAACCTGTAATTGTGGCTTCACATTTTGTGCTTCTGTAGAAAAACAAAAACTTAAAAAAATTATTACAGAAATATTTTTCATGGCTTATTGACAGATGAGTATATAATTTCGTTGCATTTTAAAATTTTATGCAAACAATTAAAGCTTCTATAATAACAATCGGCGATGAATTATTGATTGGTCAGGTGATTGATACGAACAGCGCATGGATTGCGCAGGAACTAAACAAAATTGGTGTTTGGGTGAAAAGGAGAGTGGCTGTTGGAGATGTTTACCATGAAATTTGGAAGGCGCTTGATGAAGAAAGTGCATCTTCACAAATCATTTTAATAACAGGTGGTTTGGGACCGACAGCTGATGATATTACCAAACCTTTACTCTGCGATTATTTTGGCGGCAAAATGATAATAAATGAAGAAGTATTGGCGCATGTAACCTATTTATTCGAACATGTTTTTAAACGACCAATGCCATTGCTGGAAAGCAATCGCAAACAAGCTGAAGTGCCGGATGTTTGTACTGTTTTAAAAAATGATGTTGGTACAGCACCGGGTATGTTATTTGAAAAAAAAGGAAAAATATTTATCAGTATGCCAGGTGTGCCACATGAAATGCAATTTATAATGCAGAAGCACGTGTTGCCTTTAATAAAAATGAAATTCGATTTACCATTTATTGACCACCGGACTTTAATTACAATGAATGTGGGTGAATCTTTTCTTGCGGAGCGCATAAAAGATTTTGAAAAGAATTTACCAGCAAATATTAAGCTCGCTTATTTGCCCAACCATGGAATGGTGCGTTTGAGATTAACAGCGCAAGGCGATAAAAATGAAGTTGAAAAAGTATTAGAAGAAAATTTTAGCATACTTAAAAAAAGTGTGATTGATGTAATGGTGATTGATGAAGACATTTCATTTGAAATGTTATTGGGCAGGTTATTAAAAGAAAGAAATAAAACTGTTGCAACAGCAGAAAGCTGTACCGGCGGATATATTGCGCACCTTATTACTTCTGTTGCAGGTTCATCGGAATATTTTAAAGGAAGCGTAGTGAGTTATGATAACAGCATTAAAAAAAATGTTTTGCATGTTGATGATGTAACATTAAATACAGTTGGTGCTGTTAGCGAAGAAACTGTTGAACAAATGATTGAAGGAATTTTAAATGTAATGCAAACGGATTATGCTGTTGCGGTTTCAGGCATTATGGGTCCGTGCGGTGGCTCTGCAGAAAAACCTGTGGGCACTGTTTGGATTGCTGTTGGAAATAAAAATAAAATTGAAACGAAGAAATTTAAATTTCGTTTTGATAGAAAAAGAAATATTGAATTAACTGCTGTGAATGCTTTGCATTTATTATGCGAGTTTGTAAAGAAGAATTAGCTTTTTGCTCTTCACTTGTTATGCACATTTGTTGGAAAAGGCTATTAATCTCTTTCATTAACTTTGGCGCGCAATGATTGTAAGAATAATTTTGATAATCATTGTTGAATAGAACCGAAAAGCTGAAAGGCTGCGGGATTGAAATGAAAAGCCCGGTGAAGATTTGTGCGATTGCTTGTGCCGGACTTGTAATGAAAAGCCCGAACTAAAGATGGGATTTGTATTTGAGCAGACAGCCCCAAAAAATTAAAATAAAAATTATGGCACTTGTAAACCTGGTAATGCCAAAACTTGGCGAGAGTATAATGGAAGCTACGATTTTGAAATGGCATAAAAAGCCGGGCGATGCTGTACAGCAAGATGAAACGGTGCTGGATATTGCGACCGATAAAGTAGATAGCGAAGTGCCATCAACGGCTGCCGGTACGATTGCCGAAATTTTGTTTAAGGAAAACGATGTGGTGCCGATTGGTTCTGTGATTGCCAAAATTGAAACAGAGATTAAACAACCAGGTGCAGATACAAACGCACCGGTTGCTGCGCCGCAGGCGGATGTAAAAACAGAAGAAGAACATCAGGAAGTTGAAGCGGTGCCGTATGTTCCTAAATCTTATTCGCAACCTGCATATACAAATGGAAACGGTAACGGAAATGGCAACGGCAACGGAAAAATAAATCGCTTTTATTCTCCGCTGGTTTTAAACATTGCGAACAGCGAAGGCATTGGTATGGCTGAATTAGAACAGATTCATGGAACGGGGAATGAAGGTCGCGTTACTAAAAAAGATATTTTGAATTATGTAGAGAATAGAGGTCGTGGAGTTGGGATGACTGAAAGTTCAAAAGAAAGTTATCAGCCATCAATAGGTAATCAACAACAAATATCTACTCGTGAATCGTCAATCGTCAATAATGAATTATTAACAGGTCAATCGAAACCGGAAACTGAAAACAGGAAACAGGAAACTGAAGAACAACCAGGAACCAATTACGGCGATAATGTTGAAGTGATTGAAATGGACAGGATGCGCAAGCTGATTGCAAAACACATGGTGAACAGCAAACAAACGAGTGCACATGTAACGAGTTTTGCAGAAGCTGATGTTACCAACATGGTTTTATGGCGCGAAAAAAATAAAAAGGAATTTGA
>JAICKT010000652.1 GCA_025927795.1 Parafilimonas sp.
TGCTTTAAATCATCAAGGCTATCTAAATTACCTGCGTCTTCATCGTCATCATCACCCGTTTTATAAAATTCCTGGCGTATTGAAAAAAGTAACTCCCATTTTTTAAATGATAATTGTTCCTGTATATAAATACCATTCGAAAAATATTTAGCAGCGTCATCATCATCTTCTTCGCCAGCAGAAGCATCGCTTTTTGAATAAGTGTCTACAGGTCTTGCAAAATATTTCGGATGAATTAAACTAAATGTTCCAACAACACCACTGCCTTCACCAAATTTATCAGGCAACTCACCATTCCATTGATCAATTTCTGCATCGTTCGCAATAAAATCATAACCAGCTAAGAGCTGATGTTTTAATTTGCCTGTGTTAAAATTAAACACTGCATAGTTTGTAATATTATTAGTGATAGCATTGATATTTCTTCTGGTATAATAAAGCGAAACAGAATCATTGTTTATATAATTTTTTACGCCGTGCTCAGATAATTTTTGTTTGGTTATATAATTAAGATATGAACTGTTTAAGCTGATATGCGCATTAAACTTATAAGAGAATGTAATGATAGAAGCTATGTCTGTTTCTTTTAAATAATCGCCGGGTTGTGCAACCATTAGTGTAATAGGCGTTGAATATAAATCACCATTATTAAAACCCGGCACACCACGATCGGTAACCGTATTTGTATGCGCAAAACTAAAATCAAAATTTAAATTCAGCTTTTTATTTGGCGCAAAAGAAAAGGAAGGCGCTAATTGAACAGATTTATTAAACAATTGATTTCTGAATGAGTTGGAATTTTTGTAAGCTGTATTAAAACGATATAAAAATGAATGGGTATTATTAACAGGCCCGCTTATATCTGCTGATAATCTTTTATCATTCCAACTGCCAAAGCCTGCAGATATTTCATACAATTTTTCCTGTAAAGGCTTTTTTGTAACCATGTTTATTATTCCGCCGGGATCATTATTACCATATAAAATTGCAGCCGGCCCTTTAATTACTTCAACCCTTTCAATATTTGCAAGCAGCGGCGGAACTAACGACGCATTATAAGTACGAAGCCCGTTTATTAATCTCGGGTTTTCTTCGCGAAAACCTCTTATTGTATATTCCTGGTAATCTGAAAAAAGATTTACGCCTGCAATATTTTCTATTACATCATTCAGCGAATAATCCATCCTGTCTTTCATTAGCTGGCTTGATATAATAGAAATAGTTTGCGGTACATCTTTTATATTGTTCTCGGTTTTTGTTGCAGCAAAGCTGTAATTATTTTTATAAGAAGATGAAAGCACTCCTTTTATTTCAATATCCTGTAAAGCATTTATATTTTCCTGTAATATAATGTTGCCTGTTTGTAAAACATTACCACAACAAACATGAACAGGAACAGCGTAATACTTAAATTGAAGTGACGAGATCACAAGACTGTCTGTTAGTGCAGGAAGATTCTCAAACAAAAAATTCCCGTCTTCATCGCTTATAACGGTTTTATGCAACGCTTTTAATTCAACAGGAATAAGAGAAGCAGGTACTCCGTTTTGCGAAATGAGTGTGCCTTTTATGGAGGATAAATGTTGTGCAATTGCAAA
>JAICKT010000377.1 GCA_025927795.1 Parafilimonas sp.
AATACCTTCGTCTCTCCTATCACGGCATGCGTGCAAAAGACAAAAACTTTAATGCAGAAATAAAAACAGATTTTGATGAAAGCATCGGAAAAATAAATGTAGTTCCGCAGGATATTGGAAGAGTATTGCTCAATCTTTTTAATAATGCTTTTTATGCGGTGAATGAAAAGAAAAAGCTAACAGCTAACGGCTATCAGCCGACAGCCGAAGTTAGAACACGAAGAATAAATGATAAGGTAGAAATTGCAGTACGTGACAATGGCAACGGCATTCCGCAAAACATCATTGATAAAATCTTTCAGCCATTCTTTACAACAAAACCAACAGGCGAAGGAACAGGATTAGGTTTATCATTAGCTTATGACATCATCACCAAAGAACATAACGGAACAATTAAAGTGGAAAGCACAGAAGGCAAAGGAAGTGAGTTTATAATTATATTGCCTGTTACATAAACAATTAGTTGCATCATACAAATCTTATAAATCGTGGTTCAGACAATAAACAGATATTTGATAAACCGAAAATTATACGCTTTTTGTTTTTTACTATTTGCGTTTAGAATTTCGTATGCACAAAATAAAGAGCTGAATGTAAAAACAGGGGCGGGTATTGTTTCGGGAATAACAAATAAAACCGGTGACATTTATATTTTCAAAGGCATTCCGTTTGCTGCGCCACCGGTTGGTGAATTAAGATGGAAAGCGCCACAGCCTGTGCAACACTGGAGCGGCATAAAAAAATGCGATGTATTTAGTGCAAGCCCAATGCAGGCATCACCTGCGCCTTTTAGTATGTGGACAGAAGAATTTTTAATTCCAAAAGAACCCATTAGCGAAGATTGTTTATACCTGAATGTTTGGACGAATTCAACATCAACAAAAAAACCTGTTCTTGTTTGGATATATGGAGGCGGCTTTGTGAGCGGCGGCAGCGCTGTTCCTATTTATGATGGTGAAGCAATGGCAAAAAAAGGAATTGTATTTGTAAGCATCAATTATCGTGTGGGTATTTTTGGTTTTTTTGCGCATCCTGATCTTACAAAAGAATCACCTGAACATACATCAGGCAACTATGGTTTACTGGATCAAATAGCCGCATTAAATTGGGTGAAAAAAAATATTGCTGCGTTTGGCGGTGATGCAGATAATGTAACAATCGCAGGGCAATCTGCAGGTTCTATGAGTGTGAACTGTTTGGTTGCTTCACCGCTTGCAAGGGGTTTGTTTAATAAAGCAATTGCAGAAAGCGGAGCAAGTTTTACAAATAGAAACCAATCATTGCAACAGGCAGAACAAGACGGAATAAAAACAGCAGCATCATTACATGCAAATTCCATTGAAGATTTACGCAAAATGTCTGCAGCAGATTTAATGAAAGTGCAAATTATGCATACACCTGTTATTGATGGTTATGTGTTGCCGCAATCAATTGCAGAAATATTTGCATCAAACAAAGAAAACAACGTTTCTTTATTAACCGGCTGGAATGAAAATGAAGGATTGATTTTCGAACCCATAAAGAAAGCGGAAGAGTTTAAAAAACAAACTGAACAACGATACGGTAACGATGCAGAAACTTTTTTAAAATATTATCCTGCAACAAATGATTCTATTGCAAGTGTATCGCAATACAATCTTTCCCGTGATCAGATTTTTGGTGTTCAGAATTATACCTGGGCGAATATTGAAAGTGAGCAAGGCAAAAATGTTTATGTATATCGTTTCACACGAAAAGTACCAGCGACAGGTGAATATAAAAAGTATGGTGCATTTCATACAGGTGAAGTGCCTTATGCTTATGATAACTTAAAATTTGTAAATCGTCCGTGGAAAAAAGTTGATGAAGAATTAGCAAATGTTATGTCAGGCTACTGGGTAAATTTTGTAAAAACGGGTAATCCCAACGGCGATCATTTGCCTGAATGGAAAACATACAATACAAAAGATAAAGAAGTAATGATGCTCGGCGAAACACAGCAATCGCAACCATTAAAAGATTACGAGGAACTTGATTTTCTTTATTCAAAAATGAAGTGAAAATATTGATGATATAAGCTACTTGTTTAGCTAAAAATAACTTAAGGTTGTATATTTAATATTGTATGAAAAAAATATTCTGCTTACTGCTTATTATTTTATTTAAGGGTAATGTATTTAGCCAGCATACTCCCGTTAACAGTCAGCAATTTTTTCTTGATGACAGTATTATAAACGTTACTATAACTACCGATATAAAACAACTTCGTACAAAAAAAAATAAACCTGTATGGCAGCCTGCAAATATTGTAATGCGCTTTTTTGATTCATCTGTAATTAACGAGCAGATACGAATTGAACCAAGAGGTGTGGACCGTAAAGCGCATTGCGATATAGCCGCACTAATGTTCAATTTCAAAAACAAAACATCTCCGCTTTTATCGCCGCTTGATAAATTAAAACTTGTAGGCAGTTGTAATACAGGAAATACAAACGAAGAGTATTTGCTGAAGGAATTTTTGGTTTACAAAATATATAACCTGCTTTCTGTAATGAGTTTTCGTGTAAGATTATTGCACGTTACTTATATTGACAGCAAACAAAAAATAAAATCGTTTACACAATATGCATTTTTAATAGAAAGCACAAAAGATATGGCAGCAAGAAATAATTGTGTTGAAATAAAAAACAAAGCTTTCGCAAATGATGCCTTAAACAAATACCAGGTAACATTCATGACTATTTTTCAATACATGATTGGCAATACAGACTGGGCAATTGGAAATTATCATAATATAAAACTTATGGTACCAAAAACTGATACGCTTGCAAAACCTTATCCCGTACCTTACGATTTTGATTTTTGCGGGCTTGTTAATGCACCATATGCAATACCGGACGAAAGAGCTGACATACAAAATGTAACGCAGAGATTTTATATGGGATTTCCGCGAACGATGGAAGAACTGGAAATGATTTTAAATGCATTTAAAGAGAAAAAGGAAAGCATTATTTTAGAGATTAAAAATTTTAAGTTGCTTAGTGGTAAAACAGAAAGAAAAGTGTTGGATTATCTTGAAGAATTTTACCAGATAACAGATAATAAAAATTCTATTCGCGCAGCATTCATTAATAAAGCGCTGTAAAATATAAACGAAACGGTGCACAAAGACCAGTAAACAAAAATGAAGCATGTAATTTTGCAAATCATTGCGCAACAATTAAATGCTTTCGTTTAAAAAATCTATACATTAACAATGCCTTTTGAACTGATTATAATTATAATAATTGTAAGTTATCTGCGTAAGCAGCTTAAAACAGCAACTACAATGCCCGTGTGGAATAACCGGCTGCTCTGGCTGCTGTATATAGCAATTGCATTAATTGTTGTAAACTTTTTGGCGAGAGTTTCTAATGTGGCAGTACAATGGCTTGCCATTATTATGTTATCGTTATTAATGTATATAATTTATGAAAATGAAAAGTTCAGCATAGCTAAATTTTTTTTAACCGCTGTTATACCTTATTTAGTTGCATCATTTATAACGCAGGTTGCCAGGCTTATAAGCATGCACTTTTACACGCAATGGCATAATTGGTTCGATACATCAAAAACATTTGCAATTATATGGGGAATCGGAACATGGATAGTTACAAGGAAGCAACAAAAAGAGCTTATAAAAGCGCGTGAAAAAGCCCGCGAGGAGCACGAAAATAATAAGATAATAACAGCAATGAAAGCCGAACTGGAATTACAGGTTATTGAACGTACGGCAGAACTAACCAAACAAAAAGAAGAATTAGAAAGTACATTACATGAATTAAAATCTGCTCAGGCACAACTTGTTCAATCAGAAAAAATGGCTTCGCTTGGAGAGCTCACTGCAGGCATTGCACACGAAATTCAAAACCCGTTAAACTTTGTGAATAATTTTTCCGAAGTGAACGATGAGTTGATAAGTGAACTTGTTGATGAAGTTGAAAAGGGAAATAAAGAAGAAGCAAAATTTCTTGCAGATAACATCAAACAAAACTTAGAAAAAATAAATCATCATGGCAAACGTGCGGATGCAATTGTAAAAGGCATGTTGCAACACTCACGCCAAACAAAAGGCGTAAAGGAACCGACAGATATTAATGCTTTGTGTGATGAATATTTGCGACTGAGTTACCATGGCTTGCGGGCAAAAGATAAAAACTTCAACGCAGAAATAAAAACTGATTTTGATAATACTATTGGAAAAATAAATATCATTCCGCAGAATATTGGAAGAGTACTATTGAATTTATATAACAATGCTTTTTATGCGGTGAACGAAAAGAAAAAAGTCTGTCAGGCTGAGCTTGTCGAAGCC
>JAICKT010000240.1 GCA_025927795.1 Parafilimonas sp.
AAATCATAATTCAAAAATTCAAAACTATAATGTAAGAGTTAGTGGTGCAAGTGATAATACCAACTATAATGTTTCTGCGGGTTATGCAAATAATGACGGACCTTTTTTAGGTGTTAACCTTGAACGATACAGTATTTCAACAAATGTAAACAGCAACATTAGCAAATATATTCAGGCTGGTATGAATGTAAGATTGATACAGGAAAAAACTCTTGATGAAAGCCGCGGTGATGCTACGGCTGATTTAAATATTTATAAAGCGGCACCATGGCAGGCAATTTACGATGCAAATAATCCTTACGGGTATGCACCGCTGTGGACGCTGAATGCTCCGATTACTCCATCTACTTTAAATATAAGTCCTGTTTGGCAATCAGGTCTTGATCAGTTTGTGCCTGTATCGAATTATCTCGGTGTATTAGCTACCAACGATGATCAAACAAAACATCAAACAATATTTGGAAGCGGTTATGTGCAATTGCAGCCGGTAGCAGGTTTAAAAATAAAAGGAACTATTTCAGGTCAGCAATTAAATTTAATTACCAACCATTATGCATCATTCGATGCATGGCAATTTGGCGAAACACCCGGCAATCCTTACAGCGGTGTAAAAAATCCTGTTACAGGCCAGCGATATAATGCAGTTGGAATCGGTAACAGCATTACAACAAGTTTAAATAAAGCTGTGAATGTTGATTATGCACACAGTTTTGGTGAACACAATATTGATATAACACTTGATGCATCGCAGGAAGAATGGCAATGGAAAACAAATGGAGCAAGTTCTTTTATAACAACAGACGATCCCGATTTAAGATATTTTAATGCAACCGGTAACGAAACAGGTTTTAATGAATTGAACGGGCATTATATTTTGATTGGTTACTTAGCAAGAATAAGCTACAATTATTCAGGAAGATATTATCTCGATGTTCTCGCAAGAAGAGATGGTTCATCACGTTTTGCAGAAGGTCACCAATGGGGAACATTTCCTGCAGCTTCAGGAGGCTGGCGCATTTCGCAGGAAAAATTTATGCAGCATATTAGTTTTTTAAACGACCTTAAAATAAGAGGCGGTTATGGTGTGTTGGGTAATGAACAAACAACACCGGGATGGAAATATCTTTCTGTCGCAGACATAAATCCGCCATCTTATAATCTTGGTAATCCAAACGTAAATAATATTGGTGTTGCTTTTAAGGTTGCGCCAAATGATCAGATTTCATGGGAGAAAAAACGATCAACAAATATTGGCTTTGATGCTTTACTATTTCACAGTTCGCTCACGCTAACATTCGATTATTATCATAATGTAACAAAAGGAATTATACAAAGTGTAAACTTAACGCCAAGTTCCGGTGTTGAACTTCCAACAGATATAAATATTGCTGACGTGCTTAATCGTGGTATTGAAATAGAGGCAGGATACAATAAAAGTTTTGGCAAACTAAATGTTTCTGTTACCGGAAACATTAGTACAATACATAATGAAGTACTTTCATTAAGCAACCATAATGCACTAAGAGGAAATACTTATAGTTTGGAAGAAGGTTATCCGATCGGTTTTTTATACGGATATAAAGTGGGCGGCATTTTTCAGAGTCAAAAAGATATAGACGATTGGAATGCATCGCATCATGATAATGTTTCTTCTGAACAAAAACCAGGTGATATGTATTTCCAGGATTTATATGGCGAACCTACGCCGGGAAGCACTGCGCATAATTTAAATAAGGATAGTGTGATAGATGAAAATGATCAAACATATCTCGGCAAAACAATTCCGGGTTATACGTATGGTTTTACGCTATCTGCAAATTATATGGGCTTTGATGTGTCTGCATTTTTTTATGGCGTGGGTGATGTGCAGAAATATAATTTTATAAGAGCTAATGGCGAAAGCATGAATACGAATGGAAGAAATCAATTAACTTCTGTACTGAATGCATGGACGCCGGATAATACTTCTACTGCAATGCCAAGAGCAGTTTATGGTGATCCAAACAGCAACAACCGTTTTTCAGATCGCTTTGTTGAAGATGCGGATTACCTGCGTTTGCAAAACCTGCAGATTGGTTATACAGTTCCTGCAAAATTGCTTACCAAAGCAAAAGCTTTCCAAAGTTTTCGCATTTATCTAAGCGGCATTAACCTGTTTACCATTACGAAATATTCAGGTGTTGATCCGGAGAATGATTCTTATCCTTCAACAAGACAATTTCTCATTGGCTTAAATGCTTCCTTCTAAAAAATAAATTAAACTCATTATGAAATTTATATTGCGAATAACATTGATAATAACGCTGGCGGGTTGCACCATTTTTTATTTTTCATGTGATAAAAGCAAGCTGAATGTGCCGCCACCAACCCAAACGGAAATCTCTTATTTTAATTCGGAAATAGCTTTCAGAACAGCAATACTTGGTGTGTATGCTGTATTGAATGATTATTATTCTTCAAGCAATTCAGCAGGCGGATCGGGTAGTGCGGAATTAGAAAGTTTTTTTCTGCCGGGTGATGATCTTACCAGTCAAACAGAAGAAGCATATGAAGTGTTTGGCAATCGCTTAAATTCAACCGAAGGAAAAATTCAGCAACTGTGGGGAAGCAGTTATATTTTATGCAACAGGGCAAATAAAGTTTTAGGAAAGATAGAAAACGTTGAAGACGGCATTTATGTTACGCCAAATCTCAAAGATTATAATAAAGGCGAAATGCTTTTCCTGCGCGGCTTTGCGCATTATATGTTGTGGAATGTTTTTGGTACAGCTCCATTAGATACAGCAGATTTTTCGCTTGAAAATTTAAATCCGCCTAACTCAACAGGCACACAATTGCTCGACCAGGCAATCAGTGATTTTTCACAGGCAGCAAGTTTACTGCCGCCATCATGGGGCGACGAAGATCTTGGAAGAGTAACAGCAAACTCTGCTTATGGCATGTTAGGCAAAGCACTTGTATTTCGTGCAACAGTTAATAAAAGCAATGAAGATTATCAATCAGCAATTGAAGCATTCAACAAAATAACCGGCACATCATTAACTGAAAATTTTGAAGACAATTTTGATGTGAATACAGAAAATAATATTGAATCATTGTTTGAATTCCAGGCAGGTCCTCCAATTGCGGGACCGGGAAGTACCAATTCATGGCTTGCAAACGATGTAGTAAATATTGGTGTATGCAGTTCTTATTGGCAATGTTTTTATAATGGTAACGGCACTTACATGGGCGGCAATTTATATGTAGCAACCAATAAATTTAAAAATGCTTTTAATGCTGCAGACCCACGTTTGCCTTTAACCATCAACACAGATAATAACAATATACTAAAATATGTGTTGAATGGCGATGCAATGGAAGGGCAGGTAAACTCTTTAAACAATGTGCGCATTTTGCGTTATGCTGATGTGTTGTTGTTGAAAGCAGAAGCTATACTGCAATCAGGCGGCAGCACTTCTGCAGCTATTGAATTAATAAATGATGTGAGAACACGTGCACGCAATATGGTAGCTGGTGGAACTGAGCCCGCAAATTTTAGCACGACAGAAACAAATAAAAACACAATCTTTCAATGGATAATGGATGAAAGATTAAGAGAGTTGGGTGCAGAAGGCGGTCGCTGGTTTGATGTGCGGCGATGGGCGCTTGGTAAATTAATTACATTAAACAGCCAGTTCTTTAATTCAAATTGGCCATCTATTACATGGGATGATCATTTCCTGAATTTCCCTGTGCCTTCAACAGAGATTGATAAAAATCCCAACATACAACAAAATACTGGCTATTAGGTTTAATACAAGTTTCATAAGTAACGCTGTCGCTCTTCAATTCTTTGAGGGGCTTCAGTGTTATAAAAACAAAAAGCTGTTTAATAATAATAACAGTTTTGCACGTCATGCATGCGGAGGTGTAATCTCATTTCATAAATTATCTTTCTTACCTTTCTGCGCATGAAATGAGCCATAAAATTTTGAGACTATTAGAATAATTACTGATTAAATTTTATGGCGAATTTCATGTGGCAATTAAAAAACAAAAATGTGCACATGAAAAAAATATTAATTCTTCTACTTATCATCACATCAGTAAATTGTTTTGCGCAACATTATGAACCTAACTGGAATTCACTTAACACACGTGGAATTCCTTCCTGGTTTCAGAATGCAAAGTTTGGCATCTTTATTCACTGGGGTGTGTATTCAGTGCCATCGTATGCGCCGGTGATTGAAAATAGCGGTTACAGTTATGCAGAATGGTACTGGTATCGCTTGCATGAAAAACAAAAAGATTTTATTGCGTTTCATGATAAAAATTATGGACCGAATTTTCAATACCAGCAGTTCGAACCGATGTTCACTGCAAGCATGTTCGATCCAAAACAATGGGCAGATATTTTTAAAAGATCAGGTGCAAAATATGTGGTGCTTACATCAAAACATCATGAAGGTTATTGTTTGTGGGATAGCAAAGAAGCAGACAGAGATTGGGGTCGCTCATGGAATGCTGTAACAGGCACGCCGCATCGTGATTTGCTTGGTGATCTTACAAATGCTGTGCGTGATGATGGTTTAAAGATGGGTTATTATTATTCATTGTATGAATGGTTCAATCCGTTGTGGCAAACCGATAAACCAAAGTTTGTGAGCGAGCATTTATTCCCGCAGTTCAAAGACCTTGTTACAAAATATAAACCTTCTGTAATTTTTGCTGACGGTGAATGGGAACTGCCTGATACTGCATGGCACAGCCCGGAATTATTAGCGTGGTTGTTTAATGAATCGCCGGTTGCAAAAGAAGTGGTTGTAAACGATCGCTGGGGAAGCAACACCCGGGAACAAAATAAGGGTTGTATGTATGCAACTTCAGAATATGGCAGTGGCATGAATGCAAATGTTGTGTGGGAAGAAAATCGCGGCATTGGTCATTCGTATGGATACAATCGAAATGAAAAAATTGATGATTATAAAACAAGTCATGATTTGATTTTGATGTTGGTGGATATTGTTTCAAGAGGGGGAAATTTATTGCTCGACATAGGACCCACTGCTGATGGTCGCATTCCTGTTATCATGCAACAACGATTAACTGATATCGGTAAATGGCTTGATATAAATGGCGAAGCGATTTACGGCACACGTGCATGGACGCATTCTTATCAATGGAGTGAAGGCATACAGCCGCAGAAAAATGATAAAAGTTTTATGGCAGGTTATGATGTTGCGCAATTAGTGAAACCAAAAAAAGATTCCGCACACATCGAATATTTCTTCACCAAAAAAGGAAGCGATTTGTATTGCATTGTTCCAGCCTATTCAACACAAGTACGCATACATGATGTAAAAATTTCATCAAACACAAAAGCTACAGTACTTGGGAGCAATAAAACATTTTCATGCAAACAAAATGGTAATGATTGTGTGATTGATTTATCATCAGCAAAGGTTGGTGATATACCAGGCGAATTATTTGCGGTGAAGTTGAGTGGGGTAGTGAAATAGAATTTGTTGCTGGTGTAATAAATATTTTAGATGGTGTGAAATTTGTAATTAGTTTTATAGTAAATATAAGCCCTGTCTGCACTTGAATGTTTATTTTAAAAATCAATTTATATGGAAACTGAAGAAATTGAAATTCATGCTCAAACAAAAGACAGCTTAAAAAAAACATTGGATGATATGCTTCACCGCGTGGAACAGGAGGAAGAACTTTTGAAACAATTACAGGAAAAGTTCGCCAAACAGAAAAAAGAAATAAGAAAATGGTTAAGCTGGATGGGTTGATAAGGTAATCTGTTTCGTAATTAGAATTACAGGCATAATTTTTCTTATTTTCATGAATCACGCAATTTGTTTTCATGAAAAAAATTGTACTGTTAATTTTTCTCTTTATTCAACTAAAATTATTTTCTCAATCTTACGATGTATGCATCTACGGTGGTACATCAGCCGGTGTTATTGCTGCATATACTGTAGCGAAGCTTCATAAAAAAGTAATTCTTATTGAACCCGGCAAACATTTAGGCGGACTTACTTCCGGTGGATTAGGTTATACAGACATCGGTAACAAATATGTAGTTACCGGTCTCGCCAGAGATTTTTACAGACGCATGGGCAAGCACTATGGCAAATTTGAAACATGGATTTTCGAACCACATGTAGCAGAAGAAATTTTCAATCAATACATCAAAGAAGCAAACGTCCCTGTGTTGTTTCAATACCGCATCATCAGTGCAGCAAAACAAAATGGTTCTATTCAAAACATCACCATAGAAAATGCAGCAGCACCATCTGCATCAACCAACAAAATCATTACTGCAAAAATGTTTATTGACTGCAGTTATGAAGGCGACCTGATGGCAAAAGCAAAAGTGAGTTATACAGTTGGTCGTGAAGACAACAGCGTGTATAACGAAACATGGAATGGCTATCAACTGCAAGATCATCATCAATTTCCTGATGGCATCGACCCATATAAAATTCCCGGCGATTCAACGAGCGGATTGCTTTGGGGCATCAGCAACAACAAACCTTTACCAAAAGGAACAGGAAACAAAATGGTGCAGGCATATAATTTTCGTCTTTGTCTTACTGATAGCGCACAAAACAAAATAGACATTACAAAGCCTGATGATTACTATGCTTCACGCTATGAACTTTTATTGCGTGTGCTGGAAAAGCAACCTGCAAAAGACCTCGATGGTTTTATGAAAGTTGACCACATGCCCAATCATAAAACAGACATTAACAACAACGGCGCATTTTCAACAGATATGATTGGTATGAATTACGATTATCCCAACGCCGATTATGCAACGCGGCAAAAAATTAT
>JAICKT010000070.1 GCA_025927795.1 Parafilimonas sp.
ATCATCATATTGCTATTACATACAGTAAAGCAAACAGTATTGTTACAATGTATATTGATGGCGTAAATGTAAATTCAGCAACTATAAATATTGATGCGGACTCCATTTATCATGGCGCAGATGCACACGATTCATCAGTAAATTATATAGGGTTATCTTCCTTTGCAGGAGACCCGCAACTTAATGGAAATATTGATGAATTCAGAATATCTGATACAGTAAGATATACGAGTGATTTTACCCCGGCAGTACCCTTTACACAAGACAGCCATACAATTGCGCTGTATCATTTTGATGATGGCTCAGGACAAATGGCTGCTGATTCATCGGGTAATAATTATACGGGTGAATTAGGTTCTACCGCTGATGAAGATGTAAATGATCCTTTATGGTTTGCATGCTCTTCTGTTTTAGCGAATTCATTTTTTTCATTCACTGCAACCGCCGAAAAAGAACAGGTTAAATTAAACTGGAGTGTGGCAGCAGATGTAAATACCCGTTATTATGAGATACAAAGAAGCACTGATGCGGTTCATTTTACTACGCTAAATAAAATTGTACAAACCGGCACAAACGGAAATAATAATTATAGTTATACTGATTTCTCACCCGCACACAGCACCAATTATTACAGGTTAAAACAGGTTGATGCAAATGGCTCATATATATATTCTAAAACAGTTTCTGTAAATATTAATGGGAACGGAGCATTTAAAGTATATCCTACTATTGCTGCGAGTACATTACATATTTCTGTTTCGCAAACGCCTTCAACTATCATAATTTTTAATTTAAACGGCAAAGCAGTTAAAACATTAACCTTAAATAATAAGGAGCAGAATATAAATATTTCAGCATTACCCACCGGCAATTATATTATCAGAAATATTACAACTAACTCTTCATTAAAATTTGTTAAGCAATAACGACTAAATTCTTATTGGCGCATCAATATTTTGCATGATGTGCCAATAAGTTATCGATGGTTATTTTATATTTCATTCTCTGAATAAAAAGTAATACCAATTTTTAAAATTGGCTTAAAAGATGCAGTGCAAATAAGCAATTATCTTTGCGCTATGATTAAAAAACTTTTAATTACATTTTTAACCTTTGTGTTTTTTACTGCTGTTTTTTGTCAGAATGATGATAAAGCAAATGTGCTGGCAGTAGAAAGAAATGCCGCTAATGCTTTTACCAAACATGATGTGGTGGTGCTTAATTCGGTTTTTGCAGATGATGTAAATATTATTAGTGCAACCGGCGCTGTTGAAAACAAACAACAATTATTGCAGGCTGTACAAAATATAAATTCAGTAACCGTATCTGATATGCAGGTTAGAATTGAAGGCTACATTGCAATAGTAACCGGAATAGCATTGGAAACCGGGAAAGATGACAACGGCGTATATTCAAATAAAATGCGGTTTACGGATGTGCTTGAAAAAACTAAAGGTGTTTGGAAGATTATTGCCAGCCAGGCAACCGCAGTTCAACAATAGCTGTTTGTATAATCTCACTTACCTTTACAAAATAATATGCTTTTTAAACGCATTATAAGTGCAGTTTTTTTGTTGATATTTACTTGTCAAACGTTTGATAAAAATCTTATTTCCTTAAATTTTTACGCAAATCAGAATTATATAGCGCATAATTTATGTGAGAATCGTACCAAGCCGCAATTACATTGTAATGGTAAATGCCAGTTACAAAAAAAGCTTAACCAGGAAGATTCTAAAGATAAACAAAATCCTGAGCGCAGAATTAATAACAGCAATGAAGTAATATCTTCAAAAACATTTTTTGCAATACTTAATTTACCGGTTACAACAATTATAAAAAAGCAATACTCAACTACTACTGCAACAGGTATTCCTGTTGATCAATCTTTAAGTTTCTTCCATCCGCCGGAAAGTTTTTTCATATAGCATTTCTTACTGCGCAATACGCAGTATTTATTTTTTATCATTTTAAATTATTGCATGAAAAAGCTTTTCTTATCAATTATATTTTTATTTATGCTGTCGGCATCATTTGCATGCCCGATATGCGGTTGTGGCGTTGGCGGTTTTTATATCGGACTATTGCCTACAAATCAAAGCAGCTTTATTGGTTTAAGGTATCAGTATTCGCATTATGATACACATTTAATTAATCAGCCAGACCAGTTCTCTAACGATCATTATCATATTGCTGAATTATGGGGCGGATTTTCTGTAGGTAAAAAATGGCAGGTATTAGGTTTCGTTCCATACCACTTCAACAACCAAAATACAGATGATGGTTTAAAAACAAAAAATGGATTAGGTGATATAACTGTTTTGGCAAATTATAAATTATGGCAATCGTCAAAACTTATGCATAACAATAAAATGTTTAAGCATGAATTCTGGATAGGCGCCGGTGTAAAACTGCCAACAGGAACTTATAATGTTGACCTCACAAATCCTGATACAGAGTTAGGAGATGTAAACAGCCAAATGGGTACAGGCAGTATTGATTTTATTGCGAATGCCATGTATAATATTCACATTAATAAAATTGGGATTAATACAACGGTTAATTATAAAATAAACACTACTAACAATAGTAATTTTAAATATGGAGATAGATTCTCTGCAAACAGTTTTGCCTATTACCAGGCTAGGGCGACCAAAGCAATTTATGTAGCACCAAATATTGGCGTTTTATATGAGCATGCGTCAGCGAATTTTCTTTCTAATAGTAAAGTAGATGAAACAGGAGGATACGTTACGTTGGCTTCTGCAGGATTAGAAATAAATTATCATAATATTACAGTTGGTACAAATATACAGTTGCCTTTTGCGCAGGAATTTGCACACGGTCAAACAGAAGCAAAAACAAGAGGTCTCGTGCATGTTACCTATGCATTCTAAATGCTTCAATCACTAAGGCAGTTTAAAGTTTACAACCCATTATTGATGCAGATCAATAATGGGTTTTTGTTTGATACGTCTTTAGTAAAAAATGTGATTAAAACTGAACATTCAAAACATTACTTCAAACAATTTTTCTGACAAATAAAAGCAGTGAAAAAAAATTAAAGACTGTTTATAAATCGGTGTAATTAATAAACAATACCATAAAATATTGAATTAAGAAGCTGTTTTAAATTTTTTGTTTTTAGCTAAAGCAGATTGTAAGTTTACCTTATAACCGCAAACTTAAGTTTGTGATTAATGAAGTAATTGGAATCAAAGTACAACATGGCTTATTATTTTAAACAACTTTAAGTAAGCCAAAAAAATAAGGTCCGTTTAGCAACGGACCTTATAGATAAACAAACCATACTAATTACTAAAGAATTTTTACATCATTCACTAATCATTGATAGCATATCATTTCTTAATTATCTTTTCTTTTACTATTACTGCATCAGCACGTTTTACTTCAACAAAATAAATTCCCGGTTTAAGCTCACTTCCAAATGAAAAATCTTGTGAATTGATTCTCTTATTTCCTAACAATCTTCCATCAACATCATAGAGCAGTAAAGAGAATTGATCACTGTTGTAAGCAGGAAATGCAATATGAAAATCGTTAGCAGACGGGTTAGGGAAAATTTGTATTTTATCAGGAGATAGTTTTGTTGAAATTGAATTTAAGCAATTAACAACTACTGTAGTTACTGCCGAAGTTTTACTGCATCCCGTAGTAGTATTAATTACTGTTACTTTATATTTGCCCGCTTTTTTTGCAAGATAATTACTGGATGTAGCTCCAGAAATAATAACGCCGTTACGTATCCACCTGTATGTTAATAAGCTGCCGGTATTCGCTTTAAGCTTTATACTGTCGCCCGTACACATACTTACTGTGCCGGAGGGTGTAATAGTAGCAGTAGGTAATGGATCTACGATAACCTTAATTGCATTTGAAGTTGCTGTTTTTCCACATTTATTTGTAACGTTTAGTGCATAATTTCCCTTACTTTTTGCAGTATAACTGGCAGCATTTGCATTTGCAATATTTGCCCCATTTTTTGTCCATTGGTATGTAACAGAACCGGAAGCACTTGAATTTAAAACTACAGAGCCGCCCTTGCAAAACTCAGTTGCCGAAGCTGCAGAAATTTGCACACTTGGCTGGGAACAATTGGAAACTGTAAAACTTCCCTGCATGCCCATTGCAAAATGAAAACTGCATTTATAACTATATGTACCTGTTTTTGAAGGAACATAAGTGAAGCTGGTTATGGATGAATTAACCTCATTGTCCCATACTGCTGCTCCTGTTGGTACAGTAAGCGATGTTGTGGTATGAGATCCGCCAATCCAAACCCATTTAACAGTATCGCCGAGATTTATTGTAAAGCTGGCAGGTGAAAACGTATAGTTATTTACATTAACAATTTGTGTAAACGAATAACCGCTTAATGTAAATAACATGCAAAGTACTGCTAAGGATAGATATTTTTTCATTTCAGTATTTTTAGGTTAATTAAAAGTGTTAGCATAGAAATACCATCTTGGTTTGTATGTGAATAAACTGGCTTATTTATTACATTGGTTGCTTCTGTTAAAAAATAAAGAAGTAATGTTTCTTAGTATGCTATAAAAGCTTACTTAATTAATTCTAATTTAATTATAAGTGTTTTATAAATTAGATAATGAGTTTGAAAGTAATAAGATCATTTAAAACTGATGAGGATGTATATTGATTAGAAATTTTTTAAATTAATTTCTCTATGCCTGTGCAATATTCTTTTGTAACAAAATGGCAATTAAAGGCACCGCTGCATGATGTTTGGAATGCAATTTATAATTCACTTGAATGGCCGCAATGGTGGAGAGGTGTAGTATCTGTTATTGAAATAGAAAAAAATAATGAAGCAGGTATAAATGGCATTAGAAATTACACATGGAAAAGTGTGTTGCCATACAAACTTAATTTTAATATGAAGCTTGTTGAAAAAAAGCCATTGCAAAGTTTAAAAGGTATAGCCTTTGGAGAACTGGATGGCAGCGGTGAATGGTTATTCACTCAAAAAGATTCAATTGTATTTGTACAATATAACTGGAATGTAATTACTACTAAGAAATGGATGAATACATTTTCATTTTTATTGAAACCATTGTTTCGCATAAATCACAATATTGTTATGCGCTGGGGCGGCAAATGTCTCGCAAAAAAATTAGAAACAACTTTATTAGCTAATAAATAATATAACAGAATAGCGTGTAGTAATAAATTAAGATTGATATTGGTATTGCTCCAAAGCTTCACCAATATCTTCAACCAATTCTTCAGAAATCGGAATAATATCCTGTTCATTTGTTACCCAATTTCCATCACTGGCTTTTTTTAGCGTAAAAAGCTTTTCACAATTTGTAAAAATCTCATAAAATGTACAGTCAAATTCACAATAAGAGTGAATTGTATAAGATATATTATTCACTTTTATTGTAAAAGGCTTCGCCTGTTCCATACAAAAAATTAGCTGAATTTTTTCATACTATCCTTAATCTCCGGCGCAAACTGATCGTATATTTTTTTGCCTTTTTCCTTTAGTTTATTAAGCATTTCTCTTTTTTCATCTTCACTCATTGTAGAATATTTATAAGCAACAAATGCGGCTGCACCAGTTAACAGCAGGAAAGAAATTTTACCCATAGTTTATTAATTTAAAGATTAATACTTAAAGAATCATGCCATTTTAATTCAAGCCAGGTTATTTGAACTTAAACATCTCTTCCTTTCCAGATTACTTCTGCAACATGCAATTCCTGTGCGGTAAAACGTGCCAATACAAATAAGTAATCACTTAAGCGATTAAGATATTTTATAATGATTGGTTCTATAAAAACCGAATGTTGCTGCATATTTACACAAAGCCTTTCTGTGCGGCGGCAAACACAACGCGCAATATGTGTTGATGAAACAGCAGCATTACCACCTGGCAAAATAAAATTTTTCATTACTGGTAATGCATCATTCATTTTATCTATTTCAATTTCAAGAACACTTACATCTTCTTCTTTGAGATCAGGAATGTGCATGCCTGTTTGTTTTTCAGGATCACAGGCAAGCGATGAACCGATCACAAACAACCTGTTTTGCACTTGTTTTAAAACACCACGTTGATGTTCATCAGGCGTGTAATCGGCTACAAGACCAATGTGAGAATTAAGTTCATCAACCGTACCATATGTTTCTATACGTACATCATTTTTAAAAACTTTTGTTCCGCCAATAAGCGAAGTAGTGCCTTTATCGCCGGTTTTTGTATATATCTTAATTGCCATATCCGCTATCTTCCTAAACAAAAATTAAATTTTGTTACTATGCATTTTCCAAAACCCCCGTATGGGCCGGAGCGTCACTTTCTATAATTCCATCGCGTAAACGCACAACGCGTTTTGCATAGGCCGCGATATCTTCTTCATGCGTTACCAAAACAACCGTATTACCTGCGGCTTGTATAGCGCTAAAAATTTCCATTACTTCAACTGAAGTTTTTGAATCGAGATTTCCGGTGGGTTCGTCCGCAAGCAGAATTGCAGGGTTATTTACCAATGCTCTTGCAATTGCTACACGTTGAATTTGCCCACCGCTTAATTCATTTGGTTTATGATGACTGCGATCTGAAAGTGCAACTTTTTTAAGCGCTTCCATTGCACGATCCATTCTTTCTTTTTTTCCTGTACCTGCATAAATAAGCGGTAATGCCACATTTTCAGCAGCGGTTAATCTTGGCAATAAATTAAATTGCTGAAACACGAAACCAATTTCTGTGTTGCGTACTTCTGCAAGATCATCGTCAGACATTTTACTTACATCTGTGCCGTTTAAAATATAGCTGCCTTTTGTTGGTGTATCAAGACAACCAAGAATATTCATTAATGTGCTTTTACCGCTACCGCTTGGGCCCATCAATGCTACATATTCATTTTTTAAAATATTGAGCGAAATACCTTTTAGCACTTCAAGCATATTAGTGCCCATAAAATATGATTTGCGAATTTCTCTTAGTTCTATTATTGGCTGCATAAAAATTATCGGTTATTTTAGTTTAAATTATTTTTTTTTATAACCTTGGGCACAATAAAAAAATTACCGTCAGTTTGCGGGGCATTTAATAAAGCTTCTTCTTTTGTAATTGTTTTTTCCACTTCGTCATTTCGCAAAATATTTACTGCATCGGTAATGTGCATTAGAGGTTCAACTCCTGTTGTATCAACCTCTTTAAGCTTTTCTACAAACCCGATCATTTTTTCAAGATCTTGTTTTAATTCAATTTTTTCCTCGTCCGAAAAATCAAGTCTTGATAAATGTGCAAGATGATCAACCATTTCATCCGTAATTTTCATTCTGTATTTATTTAGTTTCTAAATTGCTCCTATAGGAAATTTGCCATAGAACTTTTATCATATTTAATAAAAGTTTGCTGTAAATTTTTTCGTAACTTATTTCTACACAGCAAAAATAGTTTAACCAGCCGAGCATAACTTTAAAAATGTAAAAGCGGCAAGTTTTTATTTAAATCCTTAAATTAGAACGCCACACAAAAAAAATAATGTTTGCATATATTAAAAATATTAACTTGCGTTTATAAAATCCGTCTTATGCTAAGAGAAACCGTATGCATATATGTGGTTGATGATGACGTGCTCTATTGTTCAGCGTTAGCGCATTATTTATCGCTTAATCCTGATTACGAGGTTAAAACTTTTCATTCTGCAAAAGCTTTAAAGGCAAGTTTGCACGGAAATCCTGATATAGTTACATTGGATTATTCGCTGCCTGATATGAAAGGTGAAGAATTGCTCTCACACATTATGCAGGAAAGCCCCGAAACAAAAGTTATTATTATTTCAGGGCAGGAAGATATAAAGGTTGCGATTGATCTTTTTAAAAAAGGTGCACACGATTATATACAAAAAGATAGTGATACACAGGAGCGCTTATGGATGGCAATTCAAAACCTGCGCGAAACCATAGAACTTAAAAAAGAAGTTGAATCATTAAAAAAAGAGGTTGAAAAAAAATACGATTTTCAACATATAGTTGGTAACAGCAATGCTATTAAAAAAATTTTTAGTTTGATGGCCAAAGCAGCATCAACAAATATAACTACATCTATAACCGGCGAAACAGGAACGGGAAAGGAACTTGTAGCAAAATCAATTCATTTTAATTCAGAAAGAAAAAAACATGCTTTTGTTCCTGTAAATGTTGCTGCTATTCCAAGAGACTTATTAGAGAGCGAACTATTTGGGCATGAAAAAGGTGCGTTTACCGGCGCTGCCAATCGACGCATTGGAAAATTTGAGGAAGCGCATAACGGCACTTTGTTTCTTGATGAAATTGGTGAAATGGATTTAAACATGCAGGCAAAATTATTACGTGCATTGCAGGAAAAGGAAATTACGCGTATCGGCAGCAATGAAATTGTAAAAATAAATGTGCGCATTTTAGTTGCGACACACCGAAACCTGCAGGAAGAAATTACCAAAGGAAATTTCCGTGAAGATTTATATTACCGTTTACTTGGATTACCAATTGCTTTGCCGCCATTAAGAGAAAGAGAAAATGATATACTGCTTATTGCAAAATATTTTATTGATCTGTTTTGTAAAGAAAACAAGCTCGGCAAAAAACATTTGTCGCTTGAGGCTAAACATAAACTAATGTCTTACTCGTTTCCGGGTAATATTCGCGAATTAAAATCGTTAGTAGAATTGGCTTGTGTAATGTCTGAAGGAGAAGAAATAAACGAGGAACATCTGCAGATTTATCTTACACCTGTTAAATCGCTTACTTACGGCAATGGTAATTATACTTTGAGAGAATACATGCGAAAGCTAATACAGCAATATCTTGATGAATATGATTACGACGTATTAAAAGTTGCAGGCAAACTTGATGTAGGCAAATCAACCATCTACAGGATGATAAACAGCCAGCAATTAAAAATCGCAAAAAGAAAAATTGATGCTTAATATAAATCCAATATATCTCCATGAAAAAACTGTACAACACCGAGGCAATTCTAAAAACGCATTACGGCGATGAAGAATTTGTAAGAACAATGGTAGAACTTTTTATAGAGCACTTGCCGGAAATGAGCGCAGAGTTACAAAAAGCTTCAGCAAAAAAAGATTGGGCAAATCTCTACTTCTATGCTCATAAAATGAAAGCTACCATCGATCTTTTTTCAATTGAATCTTTAACTGACATTATAAGAAAACTGGAAAAGCAGGGCAAGGCTGCTGCCGATTCTAAAACATTAAAGCAGGATGTCGATTATGTTTCCGATGTAATTAATGCATGCGTTGCACAATTGAAAAACGATTTTGCACTTGCAGGGCATTAAGGTTTTCTATTAAAACTTATTGTAACAACATGTCAGCTAAATAATAGCAGACTAATCGTTCAATAATTATTATTCGTATCGTAATGCTGTTATAGGATTTAATCTTGAAGCTTTAACAGCAGGCCAAATACCTGCGAGTAATCCCACACCGGAACATATAATAATACCGGCAATTACCCATGCCCACGGTACTGCAAAACCTGCTTTAAGAAACATGGCAAACACATTGCCGATAAGAACGCCGAGCACAATGCCAAAGAGCGCGCCAAGCAAACTAATAATTACCGATTCAAAAAGAAATTGCTGACGAATATTTTTTCGCTTGCCGCCTAATGCTTTTATTAAGCCCACTTCGCGGGTGCGTTCGTTTACTGCAACAAGCATAATATTCATTAAGCCAATTGCAGCGCCAATAAGTGTAATTAAACCAATGGCTCCTGCGGCTCCTTGTATGCTGCCTAATAAACCAATAAATGTTGTGGCAAGCTTATCGCTTTTTTCAATTGCAAAATTATCCGCGTCGGTAGGCAGCAGCTTTCTTATATTTCTAAAAACAGCAGTAGCTTCGTTAACGGCGCCATCAATTTGTGAAACATCGCTGGCAAGCACACCAATAGTAAAAGAATTTCCGCTGAAACCTGTTCTGCGCACTGTATTGTATGATGTTATTACAACATTATCGGCACGTAACATAGCACTTGAGCCTTTTGATTTAAGTACAGCTATAACACGATACGGGGTACCACCAACAACAATAAATTTATCAACGGCGTTGTCTTTAAATTGTCCGAATAGCTTTGCCGCTACATCACTGCCAAGCATACAAACATTTTTCCCGCTCTGCACATCAATCGGTGTTAAGTTTCTTCCTGCTTCAATTGTAAATCCGTTTACAGCAAGATAATTTTCATCACCTCCTGTCATACGCACATTTGGGTTTGTTTTTTTATTTTGATAATGCACTTCATAATTTCCAAAACCGCTCAGCCAAATGCTTACAAGAGCGCCGGAATAATGAAATTTTTGCTTAAACATTTCGGCTTCATAAGGTTGAATATATTTATCAAGATTTGATTTTTTTACTTTCTTGGTTTTATCAACTTTTTGATTGTTGTTATCATCATTAAAACGGAAACGTTCTTTATAGGCAATAGTAAAACCATTTGCACCCATTGTAGAAAAGCTATCCCGTAAACCTTCATTCATGGCCTGTATAGCAGTAATAATTCCTATCAATGCCATAATACCAAAAGCAATAATGGCAACGGTAATTCCCGTGCGCAGTTTATTGCTGCGAACGGTGCGGTAAGCGAGATTAAAAGAATCTTTTAATGTCATGTGCGTGAATCATCAATCGTGAAATGTGAAGGTAAGATGTTGCGGTTTATTTAAAACTGAATTTATGTGAAAGGTAATTTCAGGCAAGATGCTGAAGGAAGCAGATAAAATTTATCGTCGGCTGCATTAAATAAACGTTTACACAAAATCTTAAAAAAAACTTTAAATCTTTGCATTCTTATTTTCTTTGCCTGATTTTATTTTAATATGAATCGTATTGAAAAAATATTAGAGTTTCTTGAACAAAAACCAAATGATAATTTTTTACGTCATGCATTGGCATTGGAATATATAAAATTGAGTGATGATACAAAAGCGCAAAATCTTTTTGAAGCCGTATTAAAAGATTCGCCGGATTACGTGGGCTCTTATTATCATCTCGCAAAATTACTTGAGCGAAAAGGTGAAACGCAGGCTGCTATTAATTGGTATGAAAAAGGGATGCAGGCTGCAAAGAATGCAGGCGATCAACATGCATATAATGAATTGCAGGCAGCTTATGAAGACCTCGTTTATTAATCAACTTTTCCAGTTGCCTAATAAACGTCGAAGAACAATTATTTCGCCTGTATGGTAACTTGTATGGTCTGCAATAAGCATTGCTTCACGCAATAAATTTTGTCCATCGCCATGTGCAAAAGGCGTTAGCAAATCAGCATCCTCATCTTTTAATAATTCTATGAATTGTTGAAGATCATTTTTTATATCATCAACAGATTTTCTCCATGCGGCTTCATTTTTCGGTGCAGTTTCTTTAGGCCAGTAATCATCAGGCCAGTTGAGCGCTTTATAATTTTCATTGGTTGAAAATTCAAGAATATCATTCTGCGTTATTCTAATGTGTTCGGTTAATTGCCAGATACTATATGGCAGGTTGTTAGGTTTTTTAGAAAGATCATCAAAAGGTATATCTTTAATTGCATCATTAAAAGAAACATGTGCATTACCTTTTTTCAGCAGCGATATTAATTCTTTAACTGTGCCATTTATTTCTGTTGATGTAGCTTGTTTCTTCATAAAAAGTTTTTAGTGAATTATTCAATATCATTTTAAAAATTAATTATACCTGTGCTCAATTTAAATTTTAATCCGTTTCCCGTTATACGCACAGAAAGACTTACGCTCAGAAACTTCAACAAAAATGATGCGGATGATTTATTTAAACTAAGATCAGATAAAAAAGTTATGCAGTTTATTGACAGACCTATAGCAACAACAGTTAAAGACGCTTTAGAACACATAAATAAAATACATGAGTTTCTAAAAAACAATTATGGAATTTCATGGGCAATTTCAATAAATAATAATAAAAGATTAATTGGCACAATAGGTTTGTGGAGAATAATTCATGAGCATTATCGTGCAGAAATTGGCTATATGCTGCACACAGATTTTCAGGCAAAAGGTATTATGCATGAAGCAATGAAGCCGGTGCTCGATTATGGTTTTAACATCATGAATTTGCATTCGGTGGAAGCTAACGTAAATCCCGATAATTATGCTTCAATAAAATTATTGGAGAAAAACGGCTTTGTAAGAGAAGCCTGGTTTAAAGAAAATTATTATTACAACGGCAAATTTTTAGATACAATGATTTACTCTTTATTAGTACAGCACCATAAAGTTTAATGCTGATGCCTTCTTCTTTATCTATACTGCAACAATACTGGAACCATAAATCATTTCGGCCGCAACAGAAAGAAATTATTCAATCTGTTTTACAGGGAAAAGATACTGTTGCTTTATTACCAACAGGCGGCGGCAAATCAATCTGCTATCAAATTCCTTCATTAATGAAAGATGGATTATGTCTTGTGATAAGCCCATTAATTGCATTGATGAAAGACCAGGTTGCGAATCTTAAAAAAATAAATATACCGGCACTGGCTTTACATAGCGGGCAAACATTTTATGAAGTGAAACAAACCTTGCAGGATGCAATACACGGCAACTATAAATTCTTATATGTTTCACCCGAACGTTTGCAAAGCAGAATTTTTAATGAACATCTTTCTGCACTTAATATAAATTTAATTGCTGTTGATGAAGCGCATTGCATTTCTCAATGGGGCTACGATTTTCGACCATCTTATTTAAAAATTGCTGAATTAAAAAACATAATTAATGCTCCGTTGCTGGCATTAACCGCATCTGCAACGCCACTTGTTTTAGATGATATAAAAGATAAACTGCAATTAAACAATGCAACAGTTTTCAGGCAATCGTTTCAAAGAATAAATCTTTCTTATTCTGTTTTTAAAATTGATAGTAAAATAAATAAAGTAATTGAAGTTTTAAATAATGTTCATGGCAGCAGTATTGTGTATTGTAAAAGCAGGAAGTTATGCAAAGAGATTACCGGGCTTTTGCATCTGCATAATTTTAATGCAGATTTTTATCATGCAGGTTTAGCGCATGATGTGCGAAGTAAAAAACAGGAAGCATGGCTGAATAATTCAACAAGAATTATGGTTTGCACTAACGCATTTGGAATGGGTATTGATAAGGCTGATGTGCGAACGGTAATTCACTATGATGTGCCTGATTGTTTGGAAAGTTATTACCAGGAAGCAGGTCGTGCAGGCAGGGATGAAAAAAAATCTTATGCTGTTTTATTATGCAACGCTGAAGACGAAAAAACGATAAAAGCCTTACCGGAACTGCGTTTCCCGCCAATTAAAGAAATAAAAAGGATTTATCAGTGTTTGGTTGATTACCTGCAGATACCTGTTGGCATTGGAGAAGGAAATTATTATGATTTTAATCTGAATGAATTTATAAAAAATTTTGAACTTGATGTTTTTATGGCAATTAATACTTTAAAAATGTTGGAACAGGAAGGTTATATCAGTTTTAATGAAACTGTTTTTTTGCCATCAAAAATTTGCTTTACAGCACCCAAAGAAGTGTTGCTTGATTTTGAAAATTCACATCCGCAACTTGAACCTTTGGTAAAATGTTTATTGCGAACTTATGAAGGCGTTTATGATAATAAAATTTCAATCAACGAAAAATTAGTAAGCACGTTGCTGAAAATTTCTATTGAAACTGTAAAACAACAATTGCAACAATTACAGTCTTTTAATATTATTGAATATGAGCAACAGAAAGAAACTCCGCAAATTTATTTTATAACTAATCGTGCACCGGCGCAACATCTTAATATAAATTATGAAAGATATAAACAACGCAAAGATGATTTTGCAAAGCGTGTTAAAACCATGCTTAATTATTTACAAAGCATAGTAAATTGTCGCAGTCGTTTTATTGGCAATTATTTTGGCGATAATGAAATTAAAGATTGCGGAATTTGTGATAACTGCTTAAAGAAAAAATCAATTAAGATTTCAGAAGAAGAATTTATAATTATTAAAGAACGCATACTAAATGTTTTGAGTGATAACAATGCGTTTGTGCAAAATATTTTGCAATCATGTAAAAACATTAAGAAAGAAAAACTCTGGAAAGTA
>JAICKT010000491.1 GCA_025927795.1 Parafilimonas sp.
AAAGATAAACCCCAACCCTAAAGGGAACAATAATCACACGAATTTATAAGTTCACATTTACTTCATTATCCCAGTTTTGTTTTATAGTAATTTTTCTTGGAATTGCAATTACAATCTCCGGTTGTTTTTTTAATTCGAAATCGCCGGGAGTCCATGTCATATTTTTATCAGTATCATACAAAATGCGTAAGTCGTAATCACCGGGCTTAAATAATTTACGGTAAAAAATATCAGAGGTAAGAGCAACTGAATCTACAACTAAATTGTTTTGTACAAATTGTAATACGGGGTTTTTACTTGTATCAAGTTTAAAAAATTGCAGCCTGATGCTTCCATATTCGCTTTCGCTCGCTGTCTGAAAATTAATTGTATCATTCTTTGCAAGTGTATAACCACTGCTGTCTTTAAACGCATCTTTTTCAATCAGCAGCTTAAAGTATTCATTTTCTTTCCACGGATAATGTAAAGTGAATGTTGTGAGAGAATCATCGGCTGTTAACTGGTAATTCGATATTCTATTAAAATTTGTATCACTTAAAATTATTTTAGAAGAATCATAATACTGAAGATGCTTTTGAAAGCTGATAACAAAATTGCTCAACAAATCCTGTTTTGTTTTTTGCAAATTGGTCGCCATTATAAGCGTTGTATCAGACTGCTTTTTTTTATTAGATGTGTTAGCCGGAGGTGTAGTATTATTATTTTCCTTAGAAGGTTTATACTGATTATATGCGTACAACGAAATCGGCTGGGATTCAATGCTGTCAATAGTTACCGGCGCATTTAAAAATGCAAATGTTTTTGTACTGTCATCATATTTTTTTGTGTAATCATTTGGCAAAACAAAAACATTGTAGGTGCCATAAGTAAGAAAACGAAATTGAAATCTGCCTGCACTATCAAGACTTGCATAATAATACGGTCGTTCTTTTCTAATCGCAGAATCATTCAAATCTTTATGCAGAATAACTATCAATGTAGAATCTGTTGCACCCGTTTCCGCCAATTGCACTTTGCCGTTTAGTTCACCATTCGCAATTGCATTCCCTGTTGAAAAAACATAGGTAAAATTTTTATAAATGTTTCCTTCATTAACATCTTTTATAGCATTGCCAAAATTGATGGAATAAGTGGTGTTGGGCTGAAGCGAATCTTTTAAACGAACAGTAACCGTTTGCAAATGGCTTTGCGCATACGGCTGCTGAACAGGATTAGGAGAAGTGATAATAGATTGAAGTAACTGCGGATCTAACTGCACATATTCATTAAAAGTCAGCGTAATTCTATTTGCATTAAAATGAAGCGATGAATCTGCAGGTACAGCTTTAATAAGCACCGGCGGCAAACTATCTCTTGGTCCGCCACTGGGCGGAATAATATTGGCGCAGGATGTCTGAACCTGGATTTCTATGATTGTTAAGATTATGAGGATAAAAAAAGAATAGTATTTCTTCAAGCGATGTTCTTTAAAAATCAAACATAGCAAAGTCTGAACAATGATTTTGAAAGATTAAAAGATTAGGATGATTTTAATTGTTTTGTTATACTCGTGTAAATCCATAGTCCGCAAAACCCATTTCATACTTCTTCTTCCTCGTTGCTTATTTCATGTAAAGCCACTGCCATATTATTCGTCTTCACAAACTCACACCAATGGCAATCGGGTTTGCCGCAACCCGTATAAAAATCATGCGCCTGAATTTTATCCCACACTGTTTTTATTTGCGCTTTTACAATACCAATATCTTCCGGTGTGATGTACAGTTTTATTTTCTTGTATTCTTTTTTATTGTTGGGTTCGATGAAATCAAATTCACTGCTCACCGCTTTCCAGTCCCGGTTATGATTATCTAAAAGAATTTTATAGAACACAGCCTGCCGCCAGTAATCACCACCATTTTCAATATCAGGATTTGGAGCTTTTAATTTCTCTTTTGAATTATCCGGATTGCCGGTTTTATAATCAACAACATTTACTTCTTTGCCGTTGAATTCAAGCTTATCTAATTTTCCTTTTAATGGAACGCCATTCACTACAACATTTTTTATATTTCTTTCAAGCGCAACAATCTTGTTCCAGCTATATAAATATTTATCGTAGTAATTCGATAAAACATCTTCGCCATATTCTAATCTTCTTGCAAATTGTTCTTTGGTAAAACTTTCCCGGTGCCGATGCATATACCAATTAAAATCATTTATAAATTCTTCTTTAGATGGAAAACCGTTTTGATATGTAAGCGCTTCTCCATTTTGATTTTTTACTTTTGAATTTTGACTTCCCTCCTGCATTTTCCTAAACAACTGCTCTAACGCATAATGCACTGATGAACCAAACTCTGTTGCTTCATTTTTCGGTGAAGGAATACGAATTAAATTCTTAAAGTAAAATTCAAGCGGACATTTTAAATAATTATTCAGCGCTGTAACATTCATCATAAATCTTTCGAGCAAGCTGTTGATGTATTCTGTTTCTATCTTTTCAATTTCTGGCTTTACTTCATTTTCAAATTGCAGGCTTTGATATTCCGCTTCCGTACTCGCATCAATAAAAACTTTTTCTGTTTGCAGTTCATGATTATCTAAAATCTCCGCAATGAACATGGATGGCTCTAATTCCTTACCATCATTTTTAAAACAACAATAAGAGATGAATAAATGTTGTTCAGCTCTTGTTAAAGCAACATAGAATAGTCTGCGCAACTCTTCATCAGAGCCATCATCATTCGCCGTAACTGAATTAAAAATGTTATCAGGAAATTTATAACCACCAAAAGGCTTGCGCTTCTTTTCCCATGTACCCGCATTCACGCCAACAAAAAAAACATATTCAAACTCTAAACCTTTGCTGCCATGCGCCGTTAATAAATTCACGCCTTTATCATTGCCGCTTACTTCAACCAATGGGAGCGAAAGATTTTCACTTTCCATCAAATCAAACAACTTTATCAGTTGCTTTAAATCAAGATTGGGATTGCGATGCGTTTCTTCTTTTATAAAATCAAACAAACCTGTAAGCACTTGGAGT
>JAICKT010000196.1 GCA_025927795.1 Parafilimonas sp.
ACTTTTGATTCAAGAAATAATTTTGAGCAGGGGTATGATTTTGCCAACGTTGGTTTGAATGACTATGATATCTTAGGATATTCTACCCAATCTGACAGATCGATCAATTCTTATGCTTCCCCCACAACTGAATTACAATCATATTTTGGTCGCGCTATCTTAAATTATAAAGATAAATATTTGGTAACCGGTACATTTAGAGCCGACGGGTCAACAAAATTTGGTGCAAATAAAAAATATGGTTATTTCCCTTCTGTGGGTATAGCCTGGAATGCTTCTAACGAAGACTTTCTTTCAGGCAGTACTTTTATAAGTAACCTTAAAGTACGTGTAAGCTGGGGCGAAACAGGTAATCAGGAATTTCCTTCCGGTGCATCTTTAAACCGCTACCCTGTTACTGATAGACAAGTTTTTTCACGCACTAACTATGGTAATCCTGACTTGAAATGGGAAACATCTACAACATCAGACGCAGGTATTGATTTCAGTTTATTTAATGCCCGTTTATCTGGTACTGTGGATTATTTTTATAAGAAAACTACAGATGTTTTATTTGAAAGAACGCTGGCGCAACCGGCTCCAACAGGTAAAATATGGGTGAACTTACCGGGTAATGTATTAAACAAAGGACTTGAATTATCATTAACCGGAAATGTTATCAGGCAAAAGGATCTAAGTTGGAATATTACAGGTAATGCTTCCTTCTTAAGCAATACAGTAAAAGGATTACCTGGTTTCTATGAAACAGCCCAACTTCAGGGTCAAGGGTTTTCAAATGTATATGGACAGAGAATTGTTAATAACCAACCATTAAATGTATGGTACCTTGCTATTTGGGAAGGAATTGATAAAAATACAGGACAAAGCATTTACACAGGCGGTGATCCTGCAGCTAATAAATTTTATTTAGGCAGTCCAAATCCTAAATTCTTGTTGGGATTATCTACTGATGTTACTTATAAAAAGTTTTCGGCATTTATTAATATGAATGGTGCTTTTGGCCAATACCTGTTTAATAATACCGCAGCTACAGTTTTAGGTATTGGTAATTTAAATGGTGGAAGAAATGTGGCTACAAGCATTATTAAGTCTGGCGTTAAAGAAGCAATTTCGGATGCTCCTGCCCCTTCAAATCGTTTTTTGGAAAAGGGTAATTATCTTAAAATGGCAAATGCAACTGTTAATTACAGTGTTGGGAATGTAGGAAAATCAATAAAAAATTTAAATATTTCTATCACTGGCCAAAACCTGTTTATCATTACCAAGTACTCTGGCTTTGACCCCGAGGTAAACACTGATGGTTCCTTGGATGGGATTCCTTCTTTGGGCATTGATTATATCCCTTATCCGTCTGCAAGAACAGTTCTATTAGGAGTAAGCTTTTCATTATAATTAAAAAAACTTTTATGAAATCAATAAAAATATTGTTCTTCCTGTTTTTTATCATTTTTATTTTCTCATGTACAAAACTCGATGAAACATTTAGAAGTGAACTTGAAGAAAATAATGCAGGTATTAATGCAGCAGATCTGCTTACAAATGCATACAATTCAATAGCTGGTACATATATAACAGGGAATTTCTGGCATCTGCAAGAACATACTTCTGATGAATTAATCGGCCCTACACGTGGTCCTGACTGGGATGATAATGGTCAATGGAGAGCCTTACATGCTCATACATGGAATGCCGATCATACTTTAATTACAGGTGCTTTTAGTGATTTGTTGGGAGCCCAGTTTGCAGCATCAAATGTTTTGCAATATAATCCAACACCACAACAAGCAGCCGAAGCTCGTTTTTTGAGAGCCTTGACTATTTTTTCTGTTCTGGATGGATGGAATCAGGTTCCTTATAGAGAGAATTTAACTGATTACAGGCTTGATCCCGTAACACTTAAAGGAACTGCAGCAGCCGATTTTATTATTAGTGAGCTAACTGCTGTTATGAATGATCTGCCTGATAATGCTCCTGCTTATACCGCAAACAAAAATGCAGCAAGAGCTTTATTGATGAAAGTTTATTTAAACTATGGCGTTTTTGCTGATAGTGCTGATAACAGGACAAAGCCTACTTTTTCTGCTGATGATATGAACCAGGTTATTACTCTTGCGGATCAAATAACGGCCAGCGGTAAGTACTCGGTTAAGGCTGATACCTATTTTGATAATTTTGCACCTAATGACGATGCTGTTTCTCCTGAAAACATCTTTACATTTTATAGTCAGAATGGTGTGAGGGGCACTGGTACAGAGGGCACATGGTTTCAGATAGCTCATTATAGTATGGATCCGAGCGGCTGGAACGGTTTTGCAACCCTGTCTGATTTTTATAATAAGTTTGATGCAAATGATGAAAGACGTGGCGAATATTATACTTATCCAGGTGCCAGACCCAATCCGGGCCATAGGATAAATGTAGGTTTTCTTGCAGGACAACAGTACAATCTAACAACAGATGTCCCTTTAAAAGACAGGCAGGGAAGCCCATTAATTTTTACTCCTGAAGTTCATTTAAGGGAAACCGGCAATAACCTTGAAGTAACAGGTATAAGAGTTGATAAATATGCGTATGATTATTCAAACTATAGCAGCCAAAATAATAATGACTGGGCTATGTTTAGATATGCTGATGTGTTATTAATGAAGGCAGAGGCGTTATTAAGAACTAATAAGGCAGACGATGCTTTGACTATTGTGAATGACCTTAGAGCTGCGCGTGGTGTATCACCGCTTGGCTCGCTTACTTTAGATAATTTATTAGACGAGAGGGGAAGAGAAATGTATTGGGAAGGCTGGAGAAGAGAAGATTTGATTCGATTCGGAAAATACCTTGATGCCTGGCAGGAGAAACCAACTGATGATCCGAAGAATATATTATTCCCTATACCAAATAACCAACTATCAGTTAATCCTAACTTAGTTCAGAATCCCGGGTATTAATAATAAAATATATAAGATTTAGTAAAAAAGGTTATTTAAAAATAGCCTTTTTTAATTTTTGTACTTTGAATGTTTAACTTTAGTTATTGGAGCTATTCATAGAGCTCTAATTTTATAACAAGATTACTTGTTTCAATATTTAAATCGTTTTGAATTTACAATTGAAAAACCTGTTGTCAAGCAGCTTAAATTGATAAATATGAAGTTCACTAAGGTTCTGCTTGCTGCATTGCTTATTCCTTTTTTCTTAATTAATGGCTGTAAAAAAAAAATTAAGTATACTCAATTATTTCAACTTGAGAAAAATACTGATATAAATTTTTCCAACACTGTAGAAGACACAAAGGACTTTAATATTCTTACTTATCGAAATTTTTATAATGGCGGTGGTGTGGCTATAGGAGATATAAATAATGATGGATTGTCTGATATTTTTTTTACTTCAAATATGGGCAGTAATAAGCTGTATTTGAATAAAGGTGATTTTAAATTTGAAGATATATCAAATAAAGCCGGAATTGCTTCTTCAAATGAATGGAGTACAGGAGTAGTGTTGGCTGATGTAAACAATGATGGCTGGCTCGACATATTTGTATGTAATGCCGGCTATATGAATAATAAGACTCCGCAATGCAAATTATTTATCAATAATCATAATCTTACTTTCACCGATTCTGCCAAAGAATATGGTTTAACTAATACTGGTGGTTATGCAACCCATGCTGCTTTTTTTGATTACGACCTTGATGGCGACCTTGACTGTTTTATAATTAATAACAGTTTTATTCCCGTTAACACATTGAATTATACAAACCGTCGCGATCTCAGGGCAAAAGATTGGCCGGTGCCTGATTTTTTAAAGGGTGGTGGCGACCATTTGTATAGAAATGATAATGGAAAGTTTGTTGATGTGAGTGATGAAGCCGGAATACATGGTAGTCTCATAAGCTTTGGCTTAGGCGTTACAATTGGTGATGTAAATGGCGATCATTATCCGGATATATATGTTTCTAATGATTTTTTTGAGAGAGATTATTTATATATCAATCAAAAGAACGGAACTTTTAAAGATGAACTGGAAAATTATATGCAGCATATAAGCCTCTCTTCTATGGGTACAGATTTCGGAGATATTAACAATGACGGCTATCCTGATCTCTTTACTACAGATATGCTTCCTCCAGATGATTACCGTCTTAAAACAACAACCTCTTTTGACAATATTGATGTCTTTAATTTGAAAGAAAGATCTGGTTTTTACCGGCAGTACACGCAGAATACATTACAGCTAAATAATAAAAATGGAAAGTTTTCAGAGATAGCAAATTATAGTGGTGTTGCAGCTTCTGATTGGAGTTGGGGTGGATTGTTTTTTGATGCAGACAATGACGGCTATTCTGATCTATATGTTTGCAATGGTATTAATCACGATGTAACCAACCAGGATTTTATTAATTTTTTTGCAAATGATTTTATTCAGAAAATGGTTTTAACCGGCAAAAAAGAACAGGTTGATGATATTATTAGTAAAATGCCTTCGATACCTATTCCGAATAAAGCATTCAAAAATCTTGGTAATCTTAAATTTGAAGACGAAGGAAACAAATGGGGACTTTCGCAAACCTCTTTTTCAAATGGTGCTGCTTATGGAGATCTGGATAATGACGGAGACCTTGATCTTGTTGTAAACAATGTAAATGAAGAGGCATTTATTTATAAAAATAACAGCCGGCAAATAAACAAGAATAATTACCTGGGATTTTTATTAAAGGGAAAAGGTAAAAACACTTTTGCAATAGGAAGTTTGATTGAACTTTATACCGGTGATCAAATAATGAGCCGCGAAATCATGCCCAGTCGCGGCTTTCAATCGTCTGTTGATTATAAAACAATTATTGGATTAGGAAATCGAAAACCGGATTCTGTAATTATAACATGGCCAGATCTTTCAGTTACCAAAATTAAAAACCCACCGGTTGATACTGTACTTGTAATAAATCAGCAAACAACATCAATTGAAAAATTAAGGCCAACTTCCGACAGTGTTTCAACTAATAAAAAAGCATTATTAAGCATTGTACCGCAAAATTTCGACAAACATCAGGAAGACAATTATATTGATTTTTATAACGACCGGCTGGTTCCGATGATGATTTCAAAAGAAGGTCCGAAAGCTGCTGTGGGTGATGTGAATGGCGACGGGCTTGATGATATTTTTATCGGTGGCGCATCTAATCAACCTGCACAATTATATATTCAAACTTCAAAAGGGTTCATCAAAAAAGATGAACCTGATTTTAAAAAAGATGCGTTTTTTGAAGATATCTCCTGTACTTTTTTTGATTGCGATGGAGATGGTGATCTCGATTTGTTTGTAGGTTCAGGCGGCAATAACCACGCTCCCGGTGATGTTACTTTGCAAAATAGATTATATAAAAATGACGGGAAGGGAAACTTTCGGCTTGATTTAAAAGCATTGCCGCCAAGCGGTATGAATAATGCTGTTGTTATTGCAGCAGATTTTGATAACGATGGTGATACAGATCTCTTTGTTGGAAGCAGAAGTGTGCCTGAAAATTATGGGCCTTCGCCCGAAAGTTATATTTATATGAATGATGGCAAAGGAAATTTTACAGATATAGCAAGAACAAAAAATAAAGACATTCAAAATATTGGTTTAATTACGGGAGCTTTGTGGACAGATGTAACCGGAGATAATAAAAAAGATTTAATAATTGTTGGCGAATGGATGGCTCCGCGAATATTTTCTTTTAAAAAAGATCATTTTGAAGAAGTAAAAACAAATCTTAATAATTTATTTGGATGGTGGCAAACAGTTGCAGCTGCAGATATTAATGGTGATGGCAACACAGATCTTATATTAGGCAATATTGGCGAAAATTTTTATTTGCATCCCGATGTAACCCACCCTGTCAAAATATGGATTGGCGATCTTGACAACAATGGTACTTCTGATAAGATTATTACCCGAACGGTAAATAATAAAGATGTAACCGTATTTTTAAAAAAGGATATTACAACTCAAATTGCATCATTAAATAAACAGAATCTACAATTTGATGATTTTGCAAAAAAATCCATACAGGAATTATTTTCGCCAAACGTTTTGGAGAAGGCACAGGTAAAATATTTTAATTATCCATCTTCATGTATTGCTTTAAATAAAGGCAATGGAAAGTTTGACATAAAAGCTTTGCCGCAAACAATTCAGTTTTCAAGCGTCAATGCAATTCTTTGTACTGATATAAATAATGATGGCAAGCCAGATCTTATATTAGGGGGAAATAAGTTTGATTTTTTACCCCAGTTTGGAAGACTGGATGCAAGTGCTGGTAACGTTCTTATAAATAATGGTAATGGAAATTTTAATGTGCCTGAAAATTCCTCTTCAGGGCTTAAGTTAACAGGGCAGGTAAGAGATATTAAAAAAATCAAAACAAAAAGCGGTGATTACTTTCTTATTTTACAAAATAATGAATATCCTCTTTTATATAAGCTAAATAACTTACAAACAGTTAAGCATTGAAAATTCAATATATAAATTTTTATAGGTAAGGATCAAATGAATAACTATTCTGATTTTAATAAACAGGATGATAAATTATGGTTATCCATTTTGCTGTATCCTTTTCCTGCATGCGATTAGTAATGATTGATTGAAAAGGCACGGCAGGTGATATATATTTATGATCTTCAAAATAATTTTGAAGACTCTTAAATGCTTTAGAAATAGTGTAAGGCCCTCCCTGCACTTTGTTTGTAGCAAGCAGCCTTCCCGTGGACGGCATTTCTTTATATAGAATGGAGTTATAATTTTTTAGTTCTTTATTTACAGGAAGTCCTGCCAGTGTTTCATAATTTAAGCTATCTGATGTTCTTATGCTAAGTATGGGATAATCTGTTTGCATAGCCCCATTTGCTTTTGCATAACGCTGCAACATATTAATTAAGCTATAAATATTTTCAACAGAAGGATAATTTTTAAAAACAGTTTTGGTGGTTATAAGTAATGTGTCTTTCACATTTGTACTATACACGCTAATGCCATAAATATTCTTTTCATTCTCAAGAAATTTCTGCATGTTATTCAACATATCAACAGTAATAATCTTTACATGCTGTGCGATAAAATAATTTTTTATTTTTTTAAATGGATTTGTTCCATTTTCAATATTTGCAGTCCACCTAATTCCTGTAGAATCGTTGCTTAATGGCAGCACCTCGATTAGTCCCTGTAAAGAAGCACCTTTTTCCTTTATTGACATTTCAATTCCCTGCATTAATTGTTTATTTACTTTAAAAATGGTATTTCCGCGTTTAAAATTGTTATTCTTTATTTTTTCCCCAAAAAAATTTCCCCATGATGTTTCATTAGTTAAACATCTATACACACTGTTAGAATTTGCCTTAACCAAAACAATATTGGAAATTGTAAATTGAGAGGGAATAAAAATATAGGCAGTTAAAAAAAATACCAAAACAACAACGATTAAAGTAATCAGCCATTTCTTCATACCAAACAACATAAGTTTTGCAAAGTAATAAATAAACAATGCAATTTTTTTAAGCAAAATTTGTTCGTAATCTATATAGTTTTTTTGATGTCTATATTATTTATCTTTAACCAGAACGTTGCTTGAATATGCTTTATAAAAGATCATTGAATATAATAATATTTTTTCTGGTGATCTTTTTTCTGCAAGTGCTGCCATTGTGTGCCCAGATTTGTGTAGATGATTATTTCGCTATAAATTTTAAGAGCAGTACTGTTCAAAACAGAGTTGCAATGGTTGCAGCACAGAACAATGAAATGCTGATGGCAGGGAATGTTTTTCGCTATAATTCTTTACTGCAGGCCGGATGGCTAACAAGATTTTCTGCACAAGGCAGTGTATTATGGAGCAAGCAGTATTATAC
>JAICKT010000463.1 GCA_025927795.1 Parafilimonas sp.
AAAAGCTGATGCAGCCGCGGCTGAAATAAAAGAGTTACTTGCAAAGAACGGAGACAAGCCTATTGGTGAAGTAAAGCTTGCGCAGATTTACCAGGGTATGCGTGGTATAACAGGTCTTGTTACAGAAACGAGCTTACTCGATCCGCAGGAAGGCATTCGCTTTCGCGGATATTCTATCCCGGAATTAAGAGAAAAATTACCCAAAGCAAATGATGGTACAGAACCTTTACCCGAAGGTCTTTTTCATCTTTTATTAATTGGTGAATTACCAACTGCAGACGAAGCAAATTATGTTACTTCTGTATGGCAAAGAAGAAGCCATGTGCCCAATCATGTTTTTGCAACTATTGATGCTTTGCCTTTAACAGCACATCCGATGACGATGTTTGTAACCGGCGTTATAGCATTGCAAACAGAAAGCAATTTTGCAAAACAATATGCAGAAGGAATGAGTAAGAAAGATCATTGGTCAGCAGTGTTTGATGATGCAATGGATTTGATTGCACGCCTGCCGCGCATTGCAGCTTATGTATATCGCAGAAAATATAAAGGTGATAAACATATTCAGCCAAACGGCTTACTTGATTGGGCAGGTAACCTTGCGCACATGATGGGTTTCGAAGATGAAAGTTTCAGAGAATTGATGCGTCTTTACATGACAATACATTCTGATCATGAAGGCGGAAATGTTTCTGCACATGCAACACATCTTGTTGGCTCTGCATTAAGCGATCCATATTTAAGTTATGCTGCTGGCATGACAGGTCTTGCAGGTCCTTTGCATGGCTTAGCCAATCAGGAAGTAATAAAATGGATATTTGAATTACAGGACGAAATCGGCACAAAATCTCCATCAAAAGATCAGATAGCAGCGTATGTAAAAAAAACATTGAAGGAAGGAAAAGTTGTTCCGGGTTACGGTCATGCTGTATTGCGAAAAACAGATCCGCGTTTTTCTGCGCAAATGGAATTCGGCAAAAAAAATATGCCTGATGATCCGCTGGTACAAACAGTTTGGAATATTTATGAAGTAGTTCCGCCAATTTTAAAAAGTCTTGGCAAAATAAAAAATCCCTGGCCTAATGTTGATGCGCACAGCGGCGCATTGCTTGTGCATTATGGTTTGATTGAATACGAATTTTATACTGTATTGTTTGCAGTAAGCCGCGCATTAGGTGTGCTTGCAAGTTTGTGCTGGGACAGAGCTTTAAACTTTCCACTTGAAAGACCTAAATCTGTTACAACAGAATCAGTAAAATTGTGGCTACAGGGTAAAGATGAAATTTGGGAAGGATGAGAAAGTTGAAGGTTATAGTTTGCCATTCTCATTATCTGCTTAATATGACTTTGGTTTCATACTTGTATGGCGCACACGTAATACACGAATAATATTTTTTGTAAACCGGTATGAAATTCTATAATGATGTTCTCAAAAGCTCTGTAGCTTCCATCATTATTTATTTTGTATTTGTCGGCATTATAAATTTCGGGGTTATTAATAGCCTTATTAACTGCAGCAGTTATGTCGTTCAATACTACACCAGCATTTTTAATTGAATCATTGCTAATGTAATCGTAGAGGTGTTTCATTTGTTTCTCTGAAAGTTTAGTCCATACTACTTCATACTGTTTTCCTTCCATTGTTCAATTTGCTTTAGCATTTCTTCATGTGTAATATATTCACCTCTTTCAAACTCCGTTTCAGCCTCTCGCAGTTCATGGTTATATTCTTCAATTGTAATTGTATTTGTTTTTTGTGTTGATGTGTTTAAAAAAATTTCTATCAGCTCTAATAAAGATTTTTTTTGCTGTTGGTTAAGCTGAGTAAAATATTGCATTAACTTTTTATCTATAGCTGAACTTTCCATAAAACTTACTTTTTACAAATTTACTTCTTTGCTTGTTATACTTCACCAAAAGGAAGCCATTTGCAATGGAGGTAATCACTATTCACGTTTAACAATTAGCCATTAACCATTCACCAAAAAATCATCTCCTTAAAACATTTGCATACCGGTTTACATCTGCCAAAACATTTATTGTTTTTTTATTGATAAGATTTGATGTTAATTCTTTTGCAAACCAAGGCGCAAGTGAACATCCTTTAGAACCCATTCCATTTAAAATTGCAATTTGATTATAAAGTGAATGAATGCCAATAAAAGGTCTGCGTTCAATCGCTGCCGGCCGTACAGATGATACATGATCTTCAATTTTAAAATCTGTTTTAAGAATTTTTTCAAGTGTTGCTGTTGTACCTTTTAAAAATTCATCTGAAGGTTCAGCACTTATAAAATTCAATTCATTGCTTGCACCAATCCACCATAAATTATTTTGCCTGGGAATTAATGAAAGATGCCCAAACTTGTAAATGTAACCAGCGTTTAAATCCTTAATGTCTGCAATTAAAGCCTGTCCTTTATTTGGTACAAAAGGTAACTGCTTCCAGTATTTACTTAAAGAAGCATTAATGCCGTTACAATAAATAATTTTTTCTGCTGTAATATTTTTATACTGAATATATCCATCAAGAACTAATAATTCTTCCTCATTAAAATTTTCAGTTACTAATGCATTTTTATTTTCAAGATATTGCCGCCATGTTTTTGTTATTGCGTTTACGTCAACTAAATAACAAGGCGCAATTTCCATAACATCAAAAGGGAAATCAAAAAACTTATACAGCGTTTCTTTTTTCAATGATGCTTCATAAATATAACTGTTGCCTTGCTGTTTCCTTTTTTCGAAAGCCTGTAATAAATCCGGTGCAGAAGGAAATGCAATAATATTTTTTTGTTGAATAAATTGCTGATCAAACTTTTTACCGATTGAATTATATTCATTCCAAACAAAAGGTAATAATTCATCCGCCATCCATGTTGTAACTACTCTCCTTCCTGTAACAGGATTTATTAAACCGCTTGCTATTTTACTTGCTGCAGATTTATCCGCATCATCAATTACAAATACTGATTTGTTTTCATTCAGCAAATAATAACTAAGCCATGTACCGCAAATTCCCTGGCCTATGATAAGATAGTCATACTTCATTACAAATTTTATTCAACCTGCATATTATTATATGTTTTGCAAACATCAATGCATAAAAAAACCGCCTCTTTTTTTGAAGCGGTTTTTATTAAACACAACATGTATTAATGTTGCGGATAATTTTCCAACTGACCGATAGATAAAGCTTTGGTTGTATCAGTACTTCCGATAATTCCTTTTGCAAACAATGTGTAAACCTTCCCACCAATTAAATT
>JAICKT010000248.1 GCA_025927795.1 Parafilimonas sp.
CACATCAACTTTTATATTTTCTGCTTCTGTTCGTATTGGATCAATAGTTGGATTAACGCGAAAAATTTGTTTTGTTCGTTTGGTATGAATAGGTAATAAGGTTTTAAACAGATTTGACGGCTGTATCATTTACATACATTAAAAAATGAAATTAATAATTAAACTAATGTTCGCCGCAGGAAAAAAATTATTAACACTGGCTAAAAATGTAACCATGTAATTGTTTGAATTATTTACTTTGAAAAAATTTTACCCGACTTCATGTTAAAGCCTTACCATAGAAAGAGAAAAATAGAAGCAGGATGTGATGAAGCCGGGCGCGGTTGTTTTGCCGGACCTGTAAGTGCGGCGGCAGTTGTTCTTCCAAAAAATTTTTATCATCCTGAACTCAACGACAGTAAGCAACTTACACCTGAAGTGCGCGAAACATTGCGTGTTTATATCGAAAAAAAAGCTCTGTATTATGCGGTAGCAATGGTTGATCATGAGGAGATTGATGCGATAAATATTTTGCGTGCATCTTTTAAGGCAATGCATCTCGCACTTGAGCAACTGCCGGTTGAGCCGGCTTTAATTTTAGTGGATGGCAACAGGTTTGCCGCATGGCGCAACATACAACACCATTGCATAATAAAGGGCGATGGCATTTATGCGAGTATAGCTGCTGCAAGCATATTGGCAAAAACTTATCGCGATAAGTACATGTGCACACTGCACGAAGAATTTCCGCAGTATAACTGGGTACAGAATAAAGGTTATGGCACACCCGAACACCGACGTGCTATTGAAGAACACGGTTTATGTAAATATCATCGAAAGAGTTTTAATATTCTTTCTGCACAAATAGAAATGGATTTTGATTTTGAGCATGAAGAAATTGCTTAACTCCATATTAATGCAGTTTAATTTCCCGGTAATCTTTTTTGTTTTTATACTGATGTTTGTTTTTTCTTCTTGTGGAAAATATATTACCGAAACAGGGAAGGCTTCTTACTACGGCGATGAATTTGTACACCGAAAAATGGCAAACGGAAAAAAATTCAGTCAGCATAAATTAACTGCTGCACACAAAACTTTACCGCTTGGCACAAAGGTTAAGGTTATTAATCTTACAAATCATGAAAGAGTAAAAGTGCGCATAACAGACCGTGGACCTTTTGTAAAAGGCAGAATAATTGACCTAAGTAAAAAAGCGGCAAGAAAAATTAATATGATAAATGATGGCGTAGTGCAGATTGAATTGAAGTACAAAAAGAAAAGATAAATTGCCGCAGATAATCTTCACTATTGAAACGCATTGTTTTTACAGTTACCAATGATTTAAGTTGCGACCAACGCATGCAGCGGATATGCACATCGCTGGCAAATGCAGGATATGAAGTTTTGCTGATTGGAAGAAAGCTTAAGAATTCACTGCCTTTAAGAAAGGAATTGTTTCAGCAAAAAAGACTCGCATGTTTTTTTAATAAAAAGATTTTTTTTTATGCAGAGTACAATATTCGTTTATTTTTTTTCCTGCTATTTCTTAGAATGGATTTAATATGCGCTATTGATTTGGATACTATTCTTCCTTGTTATTTTATATCTGTATGTAAAAGAAAAAAAAGAGTATATGATGCACATGAGCTTTTTACAGAAACAAAAGAAGTTATAACAAGACCTGCGATAAAAAAAATATGGATGCAGGTAGAACGATTTGCTGTTCCAAAATTTAAGAATGGTTATACAGTAAATTTTTCCATAGCAGAAGAATTAAAAAAAAGATACCAGGTTAATTATTCGGTGGTAAGAAATGTGCCTTCTAAAAAATCGTATAATCAAAAGTCTTCCGTTGAAAAAGTTTTTTTATACCAGGGCGCATTTAATGAGGCAAGAGGGTTAGAAAATCTTGTGCTTGCAATGAAGCAGGTTGAAGCCAAACTTTTAATGTGTGGTGATGGAATAGTTTTTCATGCAGTTCAAAAGCTGGTTAAAGAAAATGATCTTGAAGATAAAATTTACTTGAAAGGGAAAATTATGCCTGGTGAGTTAGATAATGTAACAATCGGCTGTTATGCGGGAATTAATCTTTTTGAGCCTGTTGGTTTAAATCATTTATATTCTCTCGCCAATAAGTTTTTTGATTATATGCAAGCCGGTATTCCACAGCTAACGATGAATTTTCCTGAATACAAAAAAATAAATGACGAGTATGAAGTTGCGGTTTTAATAAATACAATTGCTGTAAATGAAATTGCAACCGCACTAAACCTTTTACTAAAGGATGCTGTTTTATATGAAAGGCTAAAAAAAAATTGCCAGGCTGCTAAGGAAGTTTTTACGTGGCAGAATGAAGAAAAACAGCTTTTAGAATTTTATAAAAATTTGTTTGATAGTTAATTTAAAATAATGGTCTTGATTTATACACCACATATTACATCACGCATGCAATATGTAATGAATTACGTTTTTGAAGAGCAGTTTGGGTTAGCGTATAAAATTATAAATAATGAATATGAGTTCATCAATAGTAAAACAGAAGCAAAAATTATTTATTCAAAAAAAAATATTGGCAATGGCGCTTATTTTTTTTCTTATGATTTATTATTTGAAAACGATATCAAAGAATTTGATTTATACAGTGCAGAGATTAACAACTCAATAGTTTTATTTAAGCATGATAAAAAGGATACCTTAGGTTTTGATGTTTTTGCCTCTATTTTTTATTTGCTCAGCCGGTACGAAGAATATCTGCAAAAACCAACAGACAAGTTTGACAACTATGATTTTAAAAACAGCATCCTGCATAAATTAAACTGCATGCATATTCCTGTGGTTGAACACTGGATGGAGATGCTGAAAAAAGTGCTTGCAGAAAAATATCCAGCACTGCGGTTTAAACAATCGTCGCCAAAATTTGTTTTAAGTTTTGATGTGGATGTTGCTTACGCTTATCAAAACAGGAGTTTAATAAGAACAGCCGGCGGATTGATAAAAAAATTATTCAGCTTAAAGCTCCCTGATTTAAAAGACCAGGTTTACACATTACTCCACGTAAGGAAAGATATGTTTGATACGTATGAATATATTTTTAGTAAAATAAAAAATACTAAAGCCATATTTTTTTTCAATATGGGCAGGTATGCGAAGTATGATAAAAACCCATCGTTCAAAAACAAAAAGTTTAGGGCGCTTATAAAATTAATTCATGAAAAACATTTCGTTGGATTGCATCCTTCTTATGCATCCAATTCAAACTATAATTTAATTGTTGAAGAAAAAAAATGGCTGGAAGAAATTATTAATGAAAAAATAAACTCAAGCCGCCAGCATTATTTAAAGCTTAAATTTCCGCATACCTATAATCAATTAATTGAAAACTTAATTCAAAACGATTATACCATCGGCTATCATGATGCGTATGGTTTTCGTGCAGGAACCTGCAAGCCTTTTTTATTTTTCAATCTCAAAACAAATCAAGCAACAAATCTTCTCCTGTTTCCTTTTGCTATTATGGAAGGAACATTCAATGATGCAATGAAGTTGAGCATTGAGCAATCAAAAAAAATTCTCTCGGATTTAATTTCTGAAGTGTGTGCATATAACGGAATATTTATTCCGCTTTGGCATAATTCTACTTTAAGCGATAAGGATGGCTGGAAAGGCTGGCGCGAAGTGTTTGAATTTATGCTCGCCGAAATTGAAAAAAGAAAGCTGGCGAATTTTTTTAATTAATGGAAAAACATCTGCATATAATTGCGCTCGATATTCCTTATCCTGTAAATTATGGAGGCGTGTATGATTTGTTTTATAAGCTGCCTGCACTGCAACAGCAAGGTGTAAAAATTCATTTGCATTGTTTTTATAAAAACAATCGTTTACCGCAGCCTGAATTAAATAAATATTGCGAGGAGGTTTTTTATTACAAGCGAAATACTTCACATAAAGAAATTGCTTCTAAACTTCCTTATATTGTTTCGAGCCGCATAAACGAGGAATTACATCAGCGGCTTTTAGAAGATGATTATCCAATTCTTATGGAAGGCGTTCACTGCACATATATAACAACAGATAAGCGCTTTTCAAACAGAAAAAAATTTGTGCGCATATACAATGTAGAGAATGAATATTATAAACAGCTATGCCGGTTTTCGCATACTATAAAAAACAAATTGTATTACTGGCTCGAAGCAAAAAAGCTTTTGAAGTATGAAAAGTTACTCGCAAAAAATGCAACCGCATATTGGGCGGTTGCCGGTTCAGATGTAAATTATTACAGTGAGCAATTGAATTGTAAAACGATAGACTACCTGCCGCTTTATATTCCGGATTGGAAAGCAGATATAACGGAAGGCCTTGGCACATATTGTTTATATCATGGCAATCTTGAAGTGGAAGAAAATCAGTATGCTGTTATATGGCTGCTTAAAAATGTTTTTAATGATCTTGAAATTCCATTTGTTGTAGCAGGCAAAAATCCATCGAAAAAGATTTCGGCACTAATCGAAAAAAACAAATCAACCTGCATGGTGGCGAATCCGGATGAAACACAAATGCCGGATATTATTTCAAAAGCGCACATTCATGTTTTGCCGTCTTTTAATAATACGGGCATAAAAATAAAATTGCTGAATGCATTATTTAACGGAAGGCATTGTGTTGTAAATAATCAAATGATTGCAGGCACACCGGTTGATAAATTATGTCATGTTGTAAATACTGCAGGAGAATTTAAAGAGCGCATTTCTATGCTTTACCACCAGCGGTTTACGATTGCAGAAAAACAATTCAGACAGCAAAATCTCTGTTCAATATTTTCAAACGAAGAGAATGCAAAACGAATGGTGAAATGGATTTGGGAATGAGCAGTCAACCTCTCCTAATTCTTACTAAAAGGAAGCAGGTTTGATTTGCCTCTTTTCTTTGAGAAGAGGTTAGAGATGGACGTTATACTTCCGCTATCGCACTATCAAATACTTTTCCTCTTTCTGTTTTCAACATGCGTGAAGGATATTTGCTTATTACAATAAAATCATGCGTAGCCATTATAACAGAAGTGCCATAATCTTTAGAGATGTTAAACAGCAACTGCATTATTTCGTCGCTGGTTTCAGGATCGAGGTTGCCGGTTGGCTCGTCAGCAAGAATAAGTTTGGGTGAATTAAGCAATGCCCTTGCAATATCCACACGTTGCTGCTCACCACCACTTAATTCATATGTCATTTTAAAACCTTTGCTTTTTAGTCCCACTTTATCAAGCACATCATTAATTTTTTCATCAACCAGTTTATCCTCTTTCCAACCAGTTGCTTTTAAAACAAAGCGCAGGTTTTCATTTATATTTCTATCGCTTAGCAATTGAAAATCCTGGAAAACAACACCAAGGTTGCGTCGTAAAAATGGAACTTTTTTCCAGTTCATTTTGGTAAGATCATAACCTGCAACGGTTGCATAACCCTCCTTCAGCGGCAGTTCCCCATACAATGTTTTAAGCAGGCTGCTTTTACCTGTTCCGGTTTTACCTACCAGATATACAAATTCCCCGCGCTCAACGGTAAAATTCACATCACTCAGAATAAGATTATCACCCTGGTATATGTTGGCATCTTTTACAACTACTACTGGTTCAAACATTGGAAATTGTTTTATTCAATCAAAAGTAAAATAAAAAAATCATCGCTGTAAACATTGAGTTTAACGCATTATAAAAACATTAACTAAAAAAGTAGTTGCATAACTAAATATTTAGTTGTATGTTTGACTAAGCTTTTAGTTATAATAAAAATCACGAAATGAAAACACTTACAAAAGCGGAAGAACAGGTAATGCAGGCTTTATGGAAAATTGAAAGAGGTTTTTTGAAAGATATTGTTGAAGCAATGCCAAATCCAAAGCCGCATTCAAATACTGTTGCTACACTGCTAAAAATTTTAATTGACAAAAAATTCGTTGAAACAGAAACGTATGGCAGAATGAATCAATATTCGCCGGCAATATCTAAACAGGCTTATTCAAAAAACTCGATGAGTAGTCTGGTGAAAGGATATTTTGGCGGCTCATTCAGCAAAGCTGTTTCATTTCTTGTAGAAGAAAATAAACTCAGCATCGAAGACCTTGAACTATTACTTCAACAATTAAAAAAGAAATAATATGCTGCAAACATTTGCCATTTACCTGCTGAAAGTAACGTGCATTAGTGGCTTGCTTTTTTTGTATTACCTGCTTGCATTGCGCAATAAGCAATTTCATTTTTATAACCGGTTTTATTTATTAATGACACTTGTGTTAAGTGCGGCGTTGCCATTGTTAAGATTGCAATGGTTTACATTCGGCAACGATTCTTCTCAAACAATTCATTTATTAAAGCTTATAAATGGAACTGGCGAGCCTGATATTTTAATAACAGGAGATGCTGCAGTAAACTGGCAGGAAATATTATTATATGCATTAGCTGCTGTAAGTTTTTGTATGCTGCTGTTTTTATGTATTCGTGTGGTGCGTATTTATCAGCTGAAGAAAAAATTTCCTGTACAGTCATCGGCTGAATTTGATTTCATCAATACAGATGTTTCATCGGCACCGTTTTCATTTTTAAAAAATATTTTTTGGCGAAATGATATTTCATTGCAGGATGAAACCGGTAAACAAATACTGCAACATGAAATTACACACATCAAACATAAACATAGCATAGATAAATTATTTGTGCAAATGATGATGTGTTTTTACTGGATAAATCC
>JAICKT010000505.1 GCA_025927795.1 Parafilimonas sp.
AACCTGTTATTAAGCCTTTGGGTTATGATTGGAAAATTGGCATTGCATTAATTACCTCTTTCGCAGCGCGTGAAGTTTTTGTAGGAACAATGGCAACATTATATAGTGTAGAAGATAAAGACAACAAAACTTTGCATGAAAAAATGGAGAGCGCAGTAAAAGATGACGGTTCTAAAGTTTATACATTGCCTGCTGCTTTATCGTTAATGGTGTTTTATGTTTTTGCTATGCAATGTATGAGCACGCTTGCCGTTGTAAAGCGCGAAACCAAAACATGGAAATGGCCTATTGTTCAATTTATATATATGACGGGGCTTGCTTATTTAATGAGCTTACTGGTGTATAATATATTTTAAATTATTCTTTCTTTATTGGCTCATCAGATGGTGCCGCTTTTGGATTATAATATTTCCATAACAATGCAGAAACTTTTCTTGTAAGTACCCATGCTTCATTATTATATTGCCAGCTTGTATCAACATTGTTTTTTGTAAAGATGGAAAATATATAAGGGTTTTCTTTGCCATTCACATACATCACTTCATTCCTGCTTTCATCAACAGCACCATTTTTATCTGCAATAAAAACGCCCGGCGGAATTTGTGAAATTGCTTCTTCATCCCAATATTGTCTTCCCAATAAACGCAGCATTTTTTCGCTTGATGTTTTGCTCAGCATATTCCCTTCAACAATCCTTTCCATAATAGTTGCAATTTCACGCGGTGTTGTTTGCCCCCATCCATATTGAGACCTGTTATTCTCTCTGCCTGGTGTTCTGCTGTTAACACGCGTATATTTATAACCAAGACTATCCAATATTGAATTTATTCTTGTTCCGCCACCAGCCAAACCCTGCAACCAAAGGCTTGCGCAATTATCGCTTATTGTAAGCATCAGCATCATTAGCTTACTTAATTCTATTGATGAACTGTCTTTAAACCTTGAAAGCACATCATCGCCTTCATCATAAAATAAAGAATCGGTATAAATTAAGCGCTGATGATAATCGAGTTCGCCTTTCTGAATCTTATCCATTATGCCGGTTAGAATAGAAATTTTTACAATGCTTGCTGTTGGGAAAATTGTATCAGCATTTATAGCAACTGTTTTATTATGTTTTAAATCGTACACATAAACGCCAATATCACCATGAAAACCCTGTATTAATTGCGTTAATTGTTTTTCAAGTTTATCGTCTGTTTTTTGTGCGTTTATAAGTCCTGGCAACAATAAAAAAATAAAAGATAATTTTTTCATGACGTTTGAATAATGAATTATAAGTGTTGAATGGTTATAGTAATTTTTTAATTTTTTCAAACTGAAATTCAAGAAAATTGAAAGCTTCATTAGCGCTAAAAGTATTGTTTGAAAAAAAAGTAGAAATTTTTTTCCCGTTATACCAAATTTTATAATTATTTTCTATATAAGGCAACTCCCAATTATTGAATTTGGATAATTTATCGATTTGTTTTTCAAATTGAGATTTGCAAAGTGCCTCTACAGAGATGCCTACTTGCATCTCTTCATATGAATCAAATTGATAAAAACCTAACCATAAAACTCCAACTTTAATCTTTGTATATACTCCATAATAACCTTGAAAGGTGTTTCTATCTTGAACAACTTTGTTTTTACATTGTCTACTTAACAATTCTTCAAGCCGAACTAAAAATTCATCCATTTTAGCTACGGTTTCGTTTATGTATTTTAATGCGCTTATGTCTGCCTTATTAAAAGAAATTTTTGTACTCATTTTTTGTTCTATAAGATATTTTGAAAATTCTTTGGAAATAATATTTGATGATGGCTGTAAAAGCTCAAATACTTCATACCATCTCATGCTTCTGAAATTTAAATCTTTGAATAGTTTGTTATTAACATCCTCAAAGTATTTAGTCAAAAAGATAAAATGTTTATTTCTTATTTTTTGCTTTCGCAAATATTGGGCATACCGATTAAGTTGATTATTTCCTTGTGAGGCATCAACTTTACATTCAATGAGAATGATAGTATTATTTAATTCTATCAAAATATCGGGCTTGCCAAACTTTGTATCAAGAAATTGGGTTCGGCATGTAGGTTTTTGGAATAAAATGTTACCATCTATTTTATTTAAAAACTTTTTCCCAAAAACAATATCATTTTCTAAACAATAAGATAATATTTCCGTAATAAAATTTTCTTTTTGATGTCTTTGTTCTGATTGCTTATACTTATAAAGATTTTGAAAAAAACTTTGCATTTTATTTTTAAAGATTTTGCCAATAGTAAAAATATACAATCAAAAATATTATGTTTACCGCTAAAGTCATTTAAAATACACTTTTTTATAAATTACTCAAAATTGCAGCATGAAAAAAATTGCAGTAATACCTGCACGGTATGCATCTGTAAGATTTCACGGCAAGCTTATGCAAATGCTTGGTGAACAAACAATCATTGCCACAACTTATCAAAATACAATTGCAACAAATTTATTTGATGATGTATTAGTAGTAACAGACAACGATGTTATTTATAACGAAATAAAAAACAATAACGGCAATGTAATAATGAGCAGTCAACAACACGAAAGCGGCAGTGATCGTATTGCTGAAGCAGTTGAGGACATTGATTGCGATGTTGTTTTAAATGTGCAAGGAGATGAGCCCTTTGTTGATAAACAAGCCCTGCAATCTTTACTAAATGCATTTGATAATTCAACCGTAAAAGTTGCCAGCTTAATGCATAGAATATTTGAACAGCCTGATGTTGAGAATCCGAATAATGTAAAAGTAGTGATTGATAAAAATTCAAATGCATTATTATTCAGCCGCTCTGTAATTCCATTTATAAGAGATAAAAATGGTTCTGCAAATTATTACAAACACATTGGTATTTATGCTTACAGGAAAGATGTATTAATTCAGTTTACAAAATGGA
>JAICKT010000455.1 GCA_025927795.1 Parafilimonas sp.
GAGAGACCATTTTGATGCATTATGTGAACCAGATGGACCGCTCGTTGTTGGAAGCGTAAAAGATGCAACAGAGAAACTGATTTATCAGCATAAATTATTTAACAACACACGCTTTCTTGCACAAATAATTTCCGGTGATATTTCGCATGAAAAGATGATGCATTCAATTGAATTGTTCGGAAAAGAGGTAGTGCCCGCTGTGAAGGAAGGAATTGAATCTGCCATAGCTTTATAAAATGGTTACACCGGAAGAAGCAAAAAATATTGCATTATCGTTTGAAGGGACAGATGAGAAACCACATTTTCAGCGCACTGCATTTACAGTAAATGGAAAAATATTTGCAACACTTTTGGCAAAAGATGGAACACTAAACTTAATGTTTGATCCGCAAACGCAATTTATTTTTTGCCTGCCAAACAGTGATATAATTTTTCCTGTTCCAAACAAATGGGGATTAAAAGGAGCCACAACGATTAATTTGAATAAAGCAACAAAGAAATTAGTTACATCTGCTTTACAGGAAGCGTATAAACTTCGGAAAGAAAAATAATTTCAACAAAAGTTGGAAAATTTATTTTAAACCTTAAATTGCATCGCCAAAAAAAATGGCCCTTCCGTGGAAACGGAACGGCCTCTAACGATTGCTTGCCATATGAAAAAGTTCTAAATTTCGGTTTTGTTCTCTGGCCTCTTTTCGATTGCTCTCTAACGCTTGCTTGCGTATGAAATTCAGATGTAAAAGTATTCATTAGTATTTTCGCAGGCAAAACAACTTAAACGTTGTTTGCTTATGTCAAAGTACAGGTTTAAACTGCAAAACCCTTATTGGCATTGGGTTTTGGGAGATTGTTTGTTATGATGTCCAACAGGTTTACAGATGCGTTATTTAATCTTATCCGGTCACTTGAAAAATCGGAGAAAAGGCATTTTAAGCTTTATATAAAGCGAAGTTCATCCAATGAAAATCTTAAAATCATACAGCTTTTTGATGCGCTGGATAAAATGAAAGAATATGATGAAGCAGTTTTATTAAAAAGATTGTCGCCTGTAACAAAACCGCAACTTGCTAATTTAAAAGCGCATTTATACAAGCAATTGCTGGCGAGTCTACGGCTTTTAAAAACATCTGTAAATATAGATCTGCAGTTAAGCGAGTTGCTGGATAATGCCCGCGTGCTGTATAATAAAGGTTTAAAGCTGCAAAGTTTTAAAATGCTGGAACGTGCAAAAGAATTGGCGAAAGCAAATCATAAATATAATTTTTTAGCACAGGTAATTTCGCTCGAAAAGAAAATTGAAACGCTGCATATCACAAGGAGCTCGATTGAAAAAACAGAGTTGCTGGCAACAGAAGCTTCTGAAATAAGCGTGCATATAGAAAGGGTTATTAAGCTTTCAAATCTTGCTCTGCTGTTATACAGGTGGTATGTACAAAATGGTTATGCGCGTAACAAAGAAGATGAAAAAGGTATTAATGAATATTTTAAACAAATGCTGCCACCGCATCCTGAAAGCATTACGGATTTTTATGAGCGATTATACCTTTATCAGAGCTATTGCTGGTATGCATTTATACGGCAGGATTTTTTGCAATATTATCGCTACAGCAAAAAATGGATTGACCTTTTTGATGCTGAACCGAACATGGTTAATGTGGAAACCGGCCATTATGTAAAAGGCATGCACACTTTACTGAATGCGCTTTTCAATCTTAGAAATTTTCAGCAGTTTCAAATAACATTAAAAAAGTTTATTAAGTTTTCACAAACGGAGACAGCTAATACAAATGACAATTTTAGAATTCACACATTTATTTATATAAGTGCAGCAAAAATTAACTGGCATATAATGACGGGCACTTTTAAAGAAGGGCTTGCTTTAATTGCAGATATCGAAAAAGGTTTGGAAGATTATGCTTTATATATTGACAGGCATCGTGTGCTTGTATTCAATTATAAAATTGCCACACTATATTTTGGCAATGGAGATTATGAGCGTTGTATAGATTACCTGCAAAAAATAATTAATGATAATGTAAATCTTCGCATAGACCTGCAGTGTTATGCGCGGCTGCTGCATTTAATGGCACATTTTGAATTAGGTAATGATGTAATTCTTGAATCGTTGATAAAATCTGTTTATCGTTTTATGGCTAAGATGAAAAATTTAACGGTGGTTGAAAAAGAGATTTTCAAATTTATAAGAAGCTCTTTTAACCTGTCGCCAAAACTTTTAAAATCAGAGCTTGAAAGTTTTTTAAACAGAATAAAGCATCTTGAAAAAAATCGTTATGAAACACGAGCCTTTGCTTACCTGGATGTTATTTCATGGGCAGAAAGTAAAGTGTATGGCAAACCTATGAGTTATATCATGCAGCAAAAATATCACAACAGTAAAAAAAGAAATTACTCAAAAGCAGTGCTGGTTTAGACCTCACCTAAATCTTCTCCAAGGGAGAGGACTTTCGCTCTTTATACTTTAAACATTCAGAAATGTATTTAACAGCGTTCTTGCCCCTCTCTTTTGGAGAGGGGTTGGGGTGAGGTCATTCTTGCCTTACAAACGGGTTATATTTTTTCTCATGACCAATTGTTGTTGGTTCGCCATGACCAGGATAAACAATTGTTTCATCCGGTAACGTGTACAATTTTTCGCGAATACTTTTATATAACTGTTGTTCATTGCCGCCGGGTAAATCAAAACGACCAATGCTTTCAAAAAATAAAACATCGCCACCAATTAAAAAGTTTTGCACCTTGCAATAAAAACAAATGCTGGCAGGTGAGTGACCGGGCGTAAATACTATTTGTAATTCATCCTCACCCAAAAAAATTTTATCTCCTTCATTTAAAAAATGCAATGCGCCTTTATAGCTGGTAAAATTTAATCCATACATATTTCCCGTTGCTGGTGCAAATTCCAAAACAGTTTGTTCGCCGGGATGAATAAATAATTCTAAACCATAATTTTTATTTACCCAATAGTTTCCAAACACATGATCTAAATGGCAATGTGTATTTAATAATTGCACCGGCGTAATATTATTACCAGCTATAAAATTTTGAAGTGTTTTTTCCTCTTCCGTAAAATAACAGCCGGGGTCAATAATAAGCGCTTGCTGTTTTTCGTTCGTCAACAAATAAGTGTTTTCAGCGAAAGGATTAAACGTAAAAAAATCTACTTTTATCATTGGAGGTTTTTACAAGTTCTTTACAAGTAATTATGCTAATTTTAAGATTTTAATATTTATGCGAATAAAACATTTGAGAAAAGGAATTGTTTTTGGACTGTCTTTGCTGCTCTTACCCTTTATTCTTCACGCCCAGGTTA
>JAICKT010000671.1 GCA_025927795.1 Parafilimonas sp.
TTATTTAATGCTTTTAAATTGTCAAACGAGACGTTTAATATTTTATAATTGCTGGCATCCGGAAGGCTGTAATGCCACCATTCTGTACGAAGGCTTTTGAAACCATACTTTTCCATAACGATTACGAGTAGATGACGATTTCGCAAAATTGAATCAGGTAATTCGGTAAAATCTGTATGGGCTGTATCGCTAAAATTATCAAAGCCTGTTCCCATAGCAAGTTCTTTTTTTGTATCCAAATTAATTAAAGTGAGATCAACCGCAACGCCCCGGTTATGGCCGCTTCCGGTTGCCGGGTCGGCAGCATAGCGGCTGTCTTTTACAGCTTCCCACATTTTTTCGGTAATAGAGTAAGGCCGGTAGGCATCGAATATTTTTAAGGTAAGTTTTTGGGCGTTAAGTTCAGCAACAATTTTCTTTAAAGCATTTATTACAGGAAGCCTTACATAAGTTGTTTGAAGGTAAGGATATAAACTCTGATGCATAAAATTGTGTATGGTCGTATATTTCAGGTCAAGCGAAAGGGTAGGGATGGCCATCTTTACATCTTCCATTTTCTTATTGGAATCTGCTGCTATCTCAGTTTGTAGTAATTTCACATCATTTACTACAAATAAACCATACTTATTAACGACATTTGATTGCGCCAAACCAGTTGACCATGCGAAAACAGTAATTATTGAAAACATTACAATTAACCCCGAAGAATTATTTATTTTATAATCCATTGTTTTAGTTTTTAACCTGATCTGCAACTGGATTTTTATACAAAATTTTATAATACATGCTGCGAAAAGCAAATTTAGTTTATGTTTTATTGATGCTCATGCTGGCTTGTTTTATGGTGCGTTGTAAAGGCAAACATGCAGCCGTACAAAAAGAAATTGTGAAGAAGCCTGCGGAGATGGATGACCAGGTTACAGATAATATAAAAGCAGTATTGCAATTTGCCGAAGACAATAAGGGGCGAATAAACGATTCAATAAAACTAAATCTGCCGGGTATTGTAAATGCGTTCTATGATAAAAATGATTATCATAATATCTGGAGCAGGAAAGAGCAATGGTTGCCAGCGGCTGATTCCATGTTTAATTTCATTAAATATTCCAGGTATTATGGACTTTATCCGGCAGATTATCATTTTAAAGAACTTAAAAATTTAAGACAAAAATTAGAAGATGATTCTCTCGCAAAAACTGATGCTATACTTTGGACAAAAGCAGACCTGATGCTTAGCGATGCTTTTATGAAAACAGCAAAAGATATTAAGGAAGGAAGGCTGTTGCCAGATAGCGTTTCAATTATAAAAAAGAATAATTATATAGATTCTTTTTTTGTAAAGAATTTAAATGATGCGGTAAAAAATAATTCAATCAGCGATTTGTTTGCTTCGCTGGAACCGCAAAACAACAAATACCAGGAGCTTAAATATGTTGCAAAAAACTTCGTTGATAGCATGGATAATATTCCATATCAATATATTGCTTATCCTCAAAAAGATTCATCACTTCTTATAAAGAA
>JAICKT010000064.1 GCA_025927795.1 Parafilimonas sp.
AGAAGTAAATCCTCTTTCAGCAACATCTTTAAATACTTTGTGGTTATGAATGCGCCTTACATCACAAACTTTTAAATGCGTAGAATCAACAAAATTGATACCTCTTGATTTACCTAAACAGCACATCTTTAAAAATAACATCATGGGTACAGCTACTCTTTGCTGCAGTTCAATAAACCGATTGTATGAAACCAACCGGGGAAAGCAATCACTCAAATGAACTTTTACATAATTGTTGTAATAGTGCTTGAAGTTTGTAAACGATCCAAAATGAAAAAAGATGAGGATGCAAATAATTTCTGAATCTGAAAGAGAAGCATTTCTGTTGCGGTGTTTTACTTCTCCATTTTCTAAACGAAACTGCTGAATACTGCTTGAAAATTCTATACAAAAATCATCAGCAGGAACAAAGATTTCAATAACTTTATCTCTAAGCATAAAGGTGTTTTTGTTGATGAAATGGTAGTACACTTCATGACTAACAAAGCACCTTTTTTGCTGCTTTCATTTCTTTCTTATCCCGAACTCACGTTAATTTTAATAATGTTTTGTTATTCAGAAATATTACAAAACGATTTGAAGCTTTGATATCTTTTATGAATATGTCAATACACGTTTATGCAGGAGATGATTGCAGTAAATTCTTATCGTTAAAAATCTTTTAATGAGATTATAGAAAGAATATTCAGTTAAACAATTATTTCAAATGTTAGAGAAGAAAAAGTTTAAGAAATTGTAAACGCTTTAAAATAGTTTGATGATGAATAAAAGAGATTGAAAATGTTTCCTGTGATTGAAACGGGAAAACTGTAAGAATGCCAAACGCAGAAACCGTTTTAACTTTCGATAATATAGCTGTAACTGTTAAACGCAAGTGGTTAGTTGGATTTAATCAAATGATAGGTTCTGAAGTATCAAACGTACAATCGAAAAATAAAATTATAGTTAAGCATTTATATCATCATCTCCTTCACATCTTTTGCCACCATTAATCTTCCTAATGTTTTTGCTTTTACTTCTTCAATAGAAACACCCGGCGCAGTTTCTTTTAATAAAAAACCATCAGGTGTTATATCGAGCACTGCCAAATCAGTAACAACTTTTTTTACACAAGCCAAACCTGTTAACGGCAATGTGCACTTAGGTAACAATTTACTTTCACCTTTTGGATTAGTATGCTGCATGGCAACAATAATATTTTTTGCACTGGCTACTAAGTCCATTGCGCCGCCCATGCCTTTCACCATTTTACCGGGAATTTTCCAGTTGGCAATATCACCTGTTTCACTTACCTCCATTGCACCAAGAACAGTTAAATCAATTTTGCCGGCACGTATCATTCCAAAACTTTCTGCACTGTCAAAGAATGCGCCGCCTTTAATTAATGTTACCGTTTCTTTTCCTGCATTAATTAAATCTGCATCAATTTGTTCTTCTGTTGGATAAGGGCCCATCCCCAAAATTCCATTTTCACTTTGCAGTATTACTGTAATTCCTTCAGGAATAAAATTGGAAACAAGTGTAGGAATACCAATGCCAAGATTTACATACATACCATCTTTTAATTCCTGCGCAATGCGTTTTGCTATACCGAATTTATCTAAAGCCATTGTTTATTATTTTGTTTCAAGAGTTTCAATGTTTCATTGTTCAAGTTTAAAAGTTTTCACCATTCATCATTACCCATTAACAATCTTTACTGTTCTTCTTTCAATTCTTTTTTCATAATTCTTTCCCTGAAAAATTCTTTTTACATACACACCGGCAACATCAATTCTATCGGGGTCGAGTTCACCGGGTTCAACTAATTCTTCTACTTCTGCAATGGTTATATCTCCTGCTTTTGCCATAGGCTTAGAAAAATTGCGCGTTGTTTTTTTAAAAATTAAATTACCCATCGTATCTCCTTTCCATGCCTTTACCAAAGCGAAGTTTGCATGCAACGCATATTCCATTAAATATTTTTTATTGTTGAATTCACGCACTTCTTTGCCTGCTGCTACTTCAGTTCCATAACCTGCGGGAGTAAAAAAAGCAGGTATGCCCATTGCTGCCATTTGAATGCGTGTTGCCAGTGTGCCCTGCGGAATTAAATCAACTTCCAATTCACCGCATAATAGTTGTCTTTCAAACTCTGCATTTTCGCCCACATAACTGCTCATCATTTTTTTTATTTGTTTTGATTGAAGTAACAAACCCAATCCAAAATCATCCACACCTGCATTGTTTGAAATACAGGTTAAATTTTTTACACCTTTTCTTTTTAAAGCATCAATTAAATTTTCAGGAATACCGCAGAGACCAAAACCGCCAAGCATTATAGTGGCGTTATCTTCTATATCAAAAATAGCAGCATCTGCATCAGCAAAAACTTTATTCATATCAAGCAATGTTGTTCAATGCAAAGTAACGATTGCTTGTACTATGTTACAAATATGAAGTCTATTGAGTATTTTGAACTGATTGTTTCGCTAACATTGTTTGCACCTCAACCGTATAAGAGCATTTATTTTCTCAGGAAGAGATTTGTCCGGATACTGTTAAACGAACAAGCTAATGATTATTTATTCAATAAGAATTCTTTGTGAAATAAATGCACCTGCCTGCGTTGTTAAAGTAAAGTAGCAATTTCCTTTAATGCTTGCCGGCACAGAAATATTCCATGTATTTAAACCCGATTTTAAATTTCGTTTTGCGGCATATACTTCATTGCCCATTGAATTATAAAAATGCAAAGTAAATTCTTCATCTTTTGCAGCATTGTATTCAATTGTAAAATTATTTTTTGCAGGATTAGGATAAACTTTTAAACTATTCGCATGTGCAGCATTGATTTGTTTAAACGTCGAAACATCGGTTATGCGATAAATATTTCCATCAACAAAATTGGTTATATAGAGTTCATGTTTTTTGTCTTCACCAAAAGATACATAAGCGCGTTGCGTGCCTGAATATGCATTTTTTTCATTTGAAGGATTATTTATATCAAGCATTCTTATAGTTCCGCTGCAATAATCTGCATAAAAATATTCGCCGTATAAATCTGAATAATTATTTCCGCGATAAACATACCCGCCTGTTATTGAACAATCGCCATTAGCATGAGAATATTCAGAAATTGGAAAAGTATACTTTCTTTTTGGCTTGCAGCTATCTAAGTTAAATGGATGATCGCCTTCATAACAACGCCAGCCATAGTTTTCTCCGCCTTTACTGCCAGAATCCTGAAGATTTATTTCTTCCCAATTTGCCTGACCAACATCAGCAATAATTAAATTACCTGTAAGTGCATCAAAACTCCAGCGCCATGGATTACGCAAACCAAGCGCCCATATTTCAGGTAAATAACCAGCCGTATTTATAAATGGATTCTTTTTGGGGATTGAATACGGATCGCCGTGATGCACATCAATACGCAACATTTTACCTAACAGGCTTTGCGGATTTTGCGAATAATTATTCGGGTCGCCTGTTTCATCATCGCCATCTCCTGTTCCGATATATAAATAACCATCAGTTCCAAACTTTAAACATCCGCCATTATGATAACGAAATGGTTGTTTTACCTGCAAAATAAATTTTTCACTGGATGGATTTGCTTTATTAATATTAGCAGCGCTTACTTGAAAGCGGGAAATTTGCGTATGACCTTTTTTGTTTATGTAGTCAACATAAAAATATCCATTGGTTAAATAATCCGGGTCAAAAACAAGACCGAGTAAACCTTGAGAATTTCCTGCCGTATCTACCCGATTGCTTATATCAAGATAAGGAGTAGCTTTTTTAACCCCGGAATTACTGCATATAAAAATTTGCCCGGATTGCTGAACAATAAATAACCTGTTGTCTCCGCAGTTTTCTATATCAATTGGCAAATAATAACCTGATGAAAACTGAACAAGATTTATTGAATTGGTTTGAGCATTTAATGATGTGCAGCTTAAAACAAATAAGCCGAAAATGTTGTAAATCTTTTTCATAAGGAAGTTTTTTAGAATGAGGGAAGTGATAGTTATACCAAATGTAACACCAAGGTAACGTATAGTTTACCATCTAAAAATAATTTATTGTACTACGTTGTAAGGTTGAGTTACCTTTTGTATGATGTTTATTTCCCTTATTAAATAACTTTATGAATCAGCTTTAATCTCATGAAGAAACATGGGAGTCTTTTACAATTGAAACACATTTCTCAATTAATTCAGATATTTTTTTAAAGCTGATGGGCTTGGCTAAATATTCATCCATGCCTGCAACCAAACATTCTTCTTTATCGCCCTGCATAGCATTAGCGGTTATAGCTGCAATTACTGGCTGATGCCCATTGCGCTTGCGTATAATCCTCGTTACTTCTCTTCCATCTATTTCAGGCATTTGTACATCCATAAAAATAAGATCATAATTTTTTGCTTCAGTCATTTGTAAAACCTCCTTTCCGTTTTGGGCAACATCAGGATAGTAACCAAGCTTATTTAAAATTCTTATTTCAACATCCTGGTTCGTACTGTCATCTTCTGCAAGTAAAATACTTATTGGATAATGTTTTGTTTGTTCCTGCAGTTGTTGATGAAGCGGAACATACTTTGCTTCAACTGCTATTTTATTTTGCTTTAACTGGTTAAGAATATGTGTATGCAAAGCTTGCTGCCTTACAGGTTTTGTAAGAATTGACGCAAACAATCCGGGATAATTTCTATGTGATTCATCTCCCAAAGAACTTAAAAGAATAATAGGAATGTATGGATACAATTCACGTATTTTTCTTGATAATTCAATGCCATCCATTTCGGGCATGTGCATACCTGTAATAATTAAATCAAAAGGTGAACCTTCCAATAAAGTATAAAGCGCTTCTTTGCCTGACCTTGCCAAAACAGGAATTTGCTGCCATTGTTCCAACTGGGTTTTTATAATAATCAAATTGGTTGCATTATCATCAACCACTAAAATTTTTTTCTTTGTTATGCCATTAAAATTATTGTGCACATAATTAGGTGCAGATTGCTCACTTATATTCACTCTTATTGTGAATGTAAAGGTTGTTCCCGTGCCAGCTTCGCTTTCTACTTTAATTTGTCCGCCCATCATCTTTACCAGTTTTTCACAGATAACGAGCCCCAAACCTGTGCCGCCATATTTACGTGTGGTAGAAGAATCAACCTGGGAGAATGATTTAAATAACTTGTCGAGTTTGTTTGCAGGAATACCAATGCCTGTATCTTTTACAGCGAAAGCCAATTCAACAGAACCATCTTCAAAAGTTTGCAATTGATGCACGCTTACAAATATTTCTCCGTCTTGTGTAAACTTTGTTGCATTACCTACCAGATTCATTAATATCTGTCTTAACCTTAAACTATCACCAATAATATGCTGAGGTGTTTTAGCATCAACCTGGTACATTAAATCTAAACCTGCTTGTGCTGCTTTTGCAGAAAATACATCAAGCACTTCTTCAATACAAGTACGTAAATCAAAATCTGCATTTTCTAATTCCATATTGCCCGATTCTATTTTCGAAAAATCGAGAATATCATTAATTGTTTTTAATAAGCTTTCTCCGCAATTACGAATGGTATCAGCAAAACTGCGTTGTTCAGGATCTAAATCAGTAAGCTCGAGCAAATCTGTCATTCCAATAACACCATTCATCGGTGTGCGAATTTCATGACTCATTGTTGCAAGAAATGTACTCTTTGCTTTATTTGCCTGTTCTGCTTCTGCACGTGCTTTTTCAGCATCTTGCTTTGCTTTTTCTGCATCAAGCCTTGCATTGCGTTCCTGTTCTGTTGAAAGTGCTAATTCGTGTGTTCGCTTTTGCACTTGTTGCTCCAGTGTTCTTTTTTGGGCTTTAATGTGATTCATGCGATACTTATAGTAACTAACAACACCGCCAACAATCAATACGATCACAAGAGCTTTAAACCACCATGTCATCCAAAACGGAGGAACAATAACTATTGTAATTGCCGCACCATTATTATTCCATACTTCATCATTGTTACATGCTTTTACCCGAAAGGTATAAGTGCCAGGTTCAAGATTTGTATAGGTAGCTTTTCGCTGTGTTCCCACATAATTCCAGTCTTTATCAAATCCTTCAAGTTTATAAGCATATTTGTTTTGATTAGGAACAGTATAGTTAAGTGCTGCAAACTCAAAAGTAAAAACTGATTGCTTGTGTGATAGCTTAATCTGGTTTGTTTGAAGAATATTTTTTTGCAAAGCACCTTTCTCATTTATAGCTACGGGTTGATTAAATAATTCAAATCCTGTAATAATTACCGGGGGAGCATTTTTATTTTCAGCAAGGTTGTTGGGATTGAAAACATTGAACCCGTTTATGCCTCCAAAAAATATATCACCTTTTTTTGTAAGTAATCCTGCACCTACATCAAATTCTTTGTCTTGTAAACCATTGTACACAGAATAATTTCTGAATTTTTTATTTACAGGATCAAAGCGCACAATTCCTTCATTCGTACTTAACCACAAAAAGCCTTTTTTGTCTTCAATTACAGAATTAATTGTATTATCAATAAGTCCGTTTTGTTTTGTATAAGCAGTGAATTTATTTGTTGATTTATTATAACAGAGTAGCCCTGCATCCAGCGTTCCAATCCAAATATTTTCATGGTTATCTGCAAACAGAGAAACTATAACACTAAGACTATCGAACAAATTATTTTTTTTATTGCTAAAATACGTGAAATGATCGCTGACGGGATTATACACATCAATGCCTGAATAATTTCCGATCCATATTTTTCCTTCCTTGTCTTCACAAAAAGTGTAAATACCAGCATCATTGCTTATGCTGTTTGCATTTTTTGAATCATGCCTGAGTTCTTTGAACAGTTGATTTTTTTTGTCATACAAAATCACACCTTCATTAATCGTTCCCATCCAAATATTTCCCTTACTATCCTGGAAAACTTTTCTGATTTTTTTATTCTGAAGATTAACCAACCCTTTTTCATCTGTAATGTGTTTAAAGATGTTAGTGTTGGATTGATAAAGATCCAGTCCGTTATCAGTGCCGATCCATAAATCATTATCGTCATTATCTTCAGTAAGAGAATATGCAACACCTGCAATACTATTATTGTTATTATTTTGATGAATGAAATTTGTAAAAGTATTATTAGCACGATTAAAGTAAGTAAGACCTGCATCTGTTCCTACCCAAACATTTTCTTTTTTATCTTCCGCAAAAGACCAGATAGTGTTGTAACTGCTATTTATTTGACCCAATTGATAGTTAGAAAAGTATGCAACATTTTTATCGTATTGGTAAATTCCGCTTGAACTTGTTCCTATCCAAAGGATGTTATCGTTTGTCATCAACAGTGAATAGATTTCAAAATCTTTTGTATCTGTTGATGAAGATTTATCAACATAATCTACATACGTTTTCTTTTGTATATCGAAAAGAGATAATGCAGTTGTTCCAACCCAGAGAAAATTTTCATCCTGCGTTATAGCATTTACAAAACTGCTACTTTCTTTATTTTTATTTTTATCGTTGTTGCTTCCATAATGCGTGAATATTTCTTTATTCCGATCAAACAAATCCAATCCGTTTTGTGTTCCAATCCAAACATTACCATAGCTGTCTTCAAATATTTTATTTACATAATTACTTGCGATAGTTCTGCTATCAGAAGAATTGTGAAGAAATTGAATACACTTGCCTGTTGTTTTATCAAGAAGATTTAAACCATTTTCCGTACCTACCCAAAAATTGCCTTTGCTGTCTTCGCACAACGAAAGAATAGCAGAACTGCTTAAGCCTGAACGATCATTTGGGCGAGCAGTATAATGAATAAACTTCTTTGTTTGTTTATTAAACATATTTAAACCTGCGGCAGTTCCAACCCACACATTTCCGAGTTTATCTGCATATACTAAATTAGTTTGGTTACTACTTAATGATGAAGGATCATTTTGTTTTTGCTGATAGTTGGTGAATGATTCATTTTCACGGTTAAATTCGCTAACACCTGCGTGTGATGCAGATATCCATATATTTCCATCTTTGTCTTCGCATAAACCATCAATATCGTTTGAGGAAATACTTTTTGAATCATTTATAATGTGCGTGTAAACAGTGAACTTATATCCATCGAATTTGTTCAAGCCACCTTGTGTAGCAAACCACATTAAACCATAATGATCTTTCAACATGCAATAAATCGAATTCTGGGACGGGCCATTATCAGATGTGAGATGTTCAAAATGAACAATCTTTCCCTGGCTAAAAGAAGATGTTGAAATTAGTACTAATAAAACAAGCACTTTACTAAAAGCCCGCATAAAAAAATCTAAGTTTATCATCAAATCTTATTTAATTGCTTTCATTTCTGGCAACAACATTTAATTCTTTTATTTTTCCTACACATTTTTCTATTAATGCTGCTAACTTTTTATAGCTGATTGGCTTGGCTAAATATTCATCCATACCCGCAGCAATACATTCATCTTTATCACCCTGCATTGCGTTTGCAGTTATTGCTGCAATTATTGGCTGGTGTCCTTTCCGTTTACGAATAATGCGTGTTACTTCTCTGCCATCAACTTCAGGCATTTGCACATCCATTAAAATAACATCATAGTCTTTTGCTTCACTCATTTGCAATACTTCTCTTCCGTTCTGCGCTAAATCAGGATGATAGCCAAGTTTATTCAAAATTCTTATTTCAACATCCTGGTTAGTACTATCATCTTCTGCAAGCAAAATGCTTAAAGGATAATGTGCTATGTTTTCGTGTGTTTCTTTTTGACTTACATGTTTTGATTCGGATGTTGTTTTATTTGATTGTTTTAATTGATTAAGAATGTGCGTATGCAAAACGTGGTGTCTTACGGGTTTTGTAAGAATGGATGCAAAAAGTCCAGGATAATTTTTATGCGATTCATCGCCCAACGAACTTAAAAGTATAATAGGAATGTGCGGATATAATTCACGGATTTTAGTTGACATTTCAATACCATCCATTTCGGGCATGTGCATGTCTGAAATAATTAAATCAAAATCTGAATTTTCGGACAATATAAAAAGCGCTTCTTTACCCGAGCTTGCTAAATAAGGTATCTGTTGCCATTGCTCTAACTGGCTTTTGATAATCGTTAAATTAGTAGCATTATCATCAACCACTAAAATTTTTCTTTTGCTTACACCTGTAAAATTATTATGTACATACGTGCGCAATGACTGATCACTGGCTGTTGTTTTTATAGTGAATAAAAAAGTTGTGCCTTGTTTGGGTGCACTTTGTACTTCAATATTTCCACCCATCATCTTTACCAATTTTTCGCAGATAACAAGCCCTAAACCTGTGCCGCCATATTTACGTGTGGTAGAAGAATCAACCTGCGAAAAAGCTTTGAATAATTTTTCAATTTTATCTGCAGGGATACCAATGCCAGTATCTTTAACTGCAAAGGATAATTCAACTTCTCCGTTATCAAAAGTTTTAAGAAGTTTTACATTTACAAATATTTCTCCGTGTTGTGTAAACTTAATAGCATTGGCTACAAGGTTCATTAATATTTGCCGCAGGCGCAGGCTATCACCAATAATTTGTGATGGTACTTTTGCATCAACCTGGTAAACCAAATCCAACCCTGTTTGTGCGGCTTTTGCAGAAAATACATCAAGCACTTCTTCTATACAGGTACGCAGATCGAAATCTGCTTCTTCAAGTTCCATATTACCCGACTCAATTTTTGAAAAATCGAGAATATCATTAATAGTTTTTAAAAGACTTTCACCACAGTTGCGAATAGTTTCAGTAAAGCTGCGTTGTTCAGGATCTAACTCAGTAAGTTCAAGCAAATCAGCCATACCTATTACGCCATTCATCGGTGTGCGAATTTCATGGCTCATAGTTGCCAAAAAAGTACTCTTAGCTTTATTTGCCTGTTCTGCTTCTGCACGTGCTTTTTCAGCATCAAGCCTTGCCATACGTTCTTCTTCTGTAGAATGAACTAATTGTTGTGTGCGTTCCTGCACCTGTTTTTCCAGTACTTTTTTCTGCCCTTTAATGGTATTAATGCGATACCTGTAAAATGCAATACATCCGCCAATAACCGTTATTGCTACAAGCAATTTAAACCACCATGTAAGCCAGAATGGCGGCGTAACAATAAGCTCAACGCTTAAAATTTGCGATGACCATTGCCCCTGATTATTTAAACCTTTTACTTTAAAAATATATTTACCGGGATCGAGGTTTGTGTATGTAGCAGTACGCCTTGTATCTGCCTCATTCCATTTTTTATCAAATCCTTCAAGTATATAAGCGTAGTGCTTCTTCTGATCACTTGTATAGTTTAATGATGCAAATTCAAATTCAATTTCCGAACTGCTATATGGAATGGTAATAGATTTTGTTTCGGTGATATTTTTTTTAAGCGGAGACTTATCTTTTTCATTTACTGCAACAGCAACTTTTTTGTTGAATATCTGAAAATCGGTAAGCAACAAAGGCGGTTCAAAAGGTGTTTGTTTTATAGTTGAAGGATCAAATACATTGAAGCCATTATTTCCTCCAAAATACATTAAGCCCGAATGATCTTTGCAGTAAGCCATTTCTTTAAATTCGTTTCCCTGCAAGCCATCAACCGCATCAAAATTTTTAAAGGTTTTTGTAGTTGTATTAAACTGAGAAATACCGTGGCTGCTGCTTATCCATAAATTATTATTCTTATCTTCTAATATTCCAAAAATGTTATTTGCCGCTAAACCATCCGATGTTGAATAATTAATAAACCTGTTTGTTTTTCTGTCAAGGCACGACAAGCCATCCATTGTGCCAATCCAAAGATTTTTATGTTCATCTTCATATATAGCACCAACATTATTACTGGCAATGCTGTTAATGCCATCGCTATGTAAATAATGTGTAAACGTTTTTGTTTGCCTGTTAAACAAATTCAATCCGCCACCATCTGTACCAATCCATAAGTTGCCTTCACTATCTTCAAAAATGGAATGAATTTTATCACTGTTTATGCCTGCAGAATTATTTATATCATATTTATAATGTGTAAAAGAATTGGTTGAAGGATTGAATAAATTTAAGCCGCCGCCATACGTTCCAACCCACATATTTTTTTCTTTATCCTGATAAATAACCCATGCATTATTACTGCTTAAACTTGATGGATTAGCAGGATCGCTTTTATAATGACGAAAACTATTTTTTTCTTTATTAAATACTGTAACGCCATCGCCCCAAGTGCCAATCCATAAATTTCCATCACTTGCTTCATGTACATTTAAAACATAGTTACCACCAATGCTGTTATCATTTCCATTTTGATGAATAAAATGTGTGAAAGAATTGGTTGAAGGATTAAATAAGTTTAAACCACCGCCATCTGTTCCAACCCAGATATTTTGCCTGGTATCTTCATAAATACACAACACAAGATTATCACTTAAACTATTGGGCAGCGAGTTGTGTTTGTAATGTTCAAACTTATTATCAGCATTTAAAAAATCTATGCCGCCTGTAAAACTACCAACCCACATATTGCCTTTGGTATCTCTGCAAATAGAATAAATAGAATTACTGCCGATGCTGCCATTGTCAAGCTCATCGTGCATATAATTAGTAAAGATTTTGGTATCAGGATTATAAATACATAAGCCACCGTTTTCCGTTCCAATCCATAAATTATGATAGCTGTCTTCACCAACAGCATACACTTCATTATTTGGAAGACTATTGGTATTATGCGCATCGTTTTTAAAGTGAATAAATTTGTCTGTGGTTTTATCAAAAAGGTTTAAGCCGCCGCCATCTGTTCCAATCCATAAACGATGTTTGCTGTCTTCAAAAATTGTATATACATTATTATAACTGAGTGAAGCATCATCTTTATCATCATGCTGAAAACGCGTGAAAGTTTTATTTGCAGGATTAAATAAATCGAGTCCTCCATTTGTTGTTCCAATCCATAAATTATGCTCACTATCCCGCATAATAATTTTTATATAATCGTCACTCAAACTATTCGGATTATTTTTATCGTATTTGAATTGCTCAAACTTATTTGTTTGTTTGTTTAACATATTTAAACCCGCACCTTCTGTGCCTGCCCAAATATTACCTTTATCATCTTCTGCTACCGTATTTATGTAATCACTTGAAATGGTGGCTGCATTTTTTTCATCATGCTTATAAGAAGTAAACTGATCTTTTTCGATATTGTACCTGCAAAGACCGCCGCCCCAGGTAGCTATCCAAATATTGCCATCATGGCTTTCTGTAATGGCAGAAATAAAATTTCCGCTTATGCTGTTTTTATTTTGCAGATCATTTTTATATACAGTGAATTTGTAACCATCATACATGTTTAAACCTTCGCGTGTGCCAAACCACATAAAGCCTCTGCTATCCTGCAAAATGCATAATACATTACTTTGCGAAAGACCTTCATTTGTATTGAAATGATCAAACTCAAGTTGCTTCGTTTGAGGAAATGCAACTACCGGCGTGATTAGCAATAAAAAAAAGTAGTAACAAAATTTCATAAGATTGATTGGATATTGTTGGTCGATAATTATATTTAGTGAGAAGTAAGATAACTTCAATCTCACTTCTCACATTTCACTTATTTTACCTTAAGTTGCATTGCCCATTTCTCAATCATTTTAGTAAGCTCATCAATTTTAAATGGTTTGCTGATGTAATCATCCATACCTGCGTTAAGGCATTTTTGCCTGTCGCCCTGTATAGCATTTGCAGTCATTGCAATTATTACTGGTTGTGTATTTAGGCAAAGACGAATCATTCGCGTTGCTTCTAATCCATCTTTTACAGGCATTTGAATATCCATGAAAATAAGATCAAACTTGTCTTCGCTTACCATTTCCAATGCTTCTTCGCCATTTTGTGCAAGTGTTGCTTTATATCCCAATTTATCTAAAACCTTTAATGCCACATCCTGGTTTGTTTTATTATCTTCTGCAACAAGAATACGCAACGGATAATGCTTTGCGAGATCTGCGGTTAGTTTTGGTTTACCGTTTTGCGGTTCTGCAGCTATATCGCTTCTATTTAATTCATGCGAAATATATTTATGTAAAAGATGTTGCTTAACCGGCTTTGTTATTATTGCCCTGAATAAACCTGAATGATCTTTATAGCGCTCATCGCCAACTGCATTTAAAAGAATCAGAGAAATTTTTGGATCGATTTTTTTTACAGCTTCTGCCAGTTCAATGCCATTCATGCCCGGCATTTCCATATCTGTAATAATTAAATCCAAGCGGGAGTTTTTATTAATAATTTCTAATACTTCTTTAGCAGACGATACAACTACTGGCAATAAATTCCACTGCTCTAATTGCTTCTTAATTATATTCCTGCTGATAAAATTATCATCAACCACCAATATATTTTTACGTCTTAAGCTATCATTAAATTTTCCTTGCTGGCGTTGTGGTTGAAGACTTACTCTAAGGCGAATTTTAAATTTAATAACAGTACCGGTTTTTGTTCCTTCTTTATTTTCTAATTCTAATGTACCACCCATTAAGCTTACCAGCTTTTTGCAAATAGCAAGTGATAATGCATGGCCATCATCTCTTGTATTAATATCAGAAATATCTTTCGATAAAATTTCTATTTCATCTGCCGGCAAACCAATACCTGTATCTCTTACTTCAAAACCAACATCGGCCTGGTTTCCTTCCAAAACTCTTAACATGCGTACAGCAATTAAAATTTCACCTTTTGTAGTAAACCTTAATGCATTTTCAACAAGGTTCATCAATATTTGTCTTAAGCGCACCTCATCACCTACAATCAGTTCGGGCACATCTTTATCCATTGAATAAACCAGTTCCAATCCTGTTTGCGCAGCCTTATTACCAAAAGATTCCAGCACACCTTCTACTGTATTGCGCAAATCAAAATCTTTTTCCTCCAGTTCCATTCCGCTGCTTCCGGCTTCAGCATGCATAACATCTGTAACAAGCATATCGTTAATAGTTGTCATCAGGCTTTCACTGCTTTGAATAATTACTTCTGCATATTCACGCTGTTCTGTTGTTAGTTCTGTTTCAGAAAGCAAAGAAGCCATACCAATTACACCATTCATAGGTGTTCTTATTTCATGACTAAGTTTAGCAAGTAATAAGCTTTTTGAGCGATTGCATAATTCTGCTTCCTCTTTTGCCTTGCGTTCGCTTTCTTTTGAGTAATTAAGCAGTTCAGTACATTCTACTATGCGCTGATGTAAAGTGCCGTTATCATTTAAAATTGTTTTCAATTTTTTTCTAAAGAGAAAAAAAACGAAGCCGCTTGCAATAAGCGCAACAGCAAGGCTAAACAACCATGTTTGCCAGGTAATAATAAGAATTGATGAAATGTAATTTGGGTTTATCATAAAATATTAATTCAGTTTGATAATAAAGATTCATACGTAAGCGAATCACTTACTTCTATTTCTTCGTTTCTGTATGAAACTTTTTGCTGCTCAAATTCATTGCTCTTTTGATTCTCAATAATTATTACTTCTGAAGAAGCAAGTTTGCTGAGCAATAAAATATCTTTTAGATGCGGGTTCCATGCAAAGAGCAAATCATAAATTGGTTTCCATAAAATAACCCAGCTAAAAATATCAAGACAATTTTTAAGACCGTAATAAATAT
>JAICKT010000098.1 GCA_025927795.1 Parafilimonas sp.
TGCCGCTGAATTGCTGTCTTGTATTATTTTTGACGAATCATCTACGCTTCATGCAGTAAGATGGAATGTAGTAAAAGAAAATGCTGTGCATGCGCATTGATGCCGGTTTAAACATGGTAATGGTAAATGGATATGGATAAAACAAAAAGTGGTTGTGCTTTCTGTAACACCTGAACGACATATTGATGCCGTGCTTTTATTGTTTGATGATTGCACTGCTGCAAAACAAGCGGAGCTTAATCAACATGTTTCACTGGTAAAGAAAAGCCGCATGAACAGCAAATTATTGCGCTTGTTAGCTCCTGTTAGCAGTGCTGAAATAAAAAAAGAAAAACTAATGCCTGCATTAAAAGAACATGCTGCGCTTACGCGGCGTGAAAAGGAAATTATGCAATTGGTTTCGCAGGGTTCTTCTTCCAAAGAAATTGCAACGAAATTGTTTATCAGCAGGCACACTGTTGAAACTCATCGTAAGCATATTCTGCATAAGTTAAGCGTAAAAAATTCGCCGCAAATGGTGCATAAAACCCTTATATCGTCAGTTGAATAACGCTTTAAAAAAATCACCATTTTCAGGGATACTGTTTTTTAGTGCAGCGAAATAATTTGCATCATCTAATCACCAAATTATCGAAACGATGCAAACGAATTTTTCAACACCCGTAAATGCGCCTGCGCAACAACAAGAAGAAATACTTTCAGTAATTGGCAACACCATCAAGGTAATAATTGGAGGTGAAAAAACTGCTGATGCTTACAGTGTGTTTGAGTTAATTGTGCCACCTAACGAGGGACCAGGACTGCACATTGACAAAGACTGGGATGAGTGGTGGTATGTAATAGAAGGAACATTTACTTTTACTTTGAATGGAGAGCAAAAGCAATTGAGTACAGGCAGTTTTGCGCACGGACCCAAAGGCAACCCACACAGTTTTAAAAATACGGGCAAAGCAACAGGCAAAGTTGTAATGGTTACGATGCCATCAGGGCTTGAAAAGTTTTTCAGAAACGTACACGAGGTCTCTTTGAACGGCAGGCCTGATAAAGAAACTTTTGTAAACATAATGAGGTCGCATCACATTGAACCGGCTTAACTACCGATTGGCATTGTGTTATAACTTAATCACAATGCCTTTTTTTATAGAACCAATGTGTTAGTTAAAAGAACTGTGCGGTGTTATGTGTACAAGCCTGATTTTTATTTTCTCCTCAGCATATCGAATGGTAAATTAATTTTATAACCTGCATTTCAATTGTATGCCACCTTTCAACCCATTAATAAACCATTTAAAAAAACAGGTATTAGCTGTTACATTTGTTTTAGATATGATAGAAAGTAATTCGTTAGTTTGAGAAGGAATGCTCAAATATATTTATGCTAAAAAATCTTCTTTATGGTGCGGTGCTTTTGCTGGTTTCCTGCGGTCATACGTTATCAATTGAACACTATGGCTTCATTACAAAACTCGGCAGCGATACCATTTCAGTTGAAAGTGTAACACGAGAAGGCAACACCTTAACAAGCGATGAAGTTGACCGGTTTCCGCGTGTACGGATACGGCATACTGTGATAAAGCTTAACCAAGATGGCAGCATCCGGCACCTTGTGATGGATATTCACACGCCCAGCGAGCCAGCAGATGAGCGTGAACGTAAAGTGATTGCTGATGTTTCCACTGACTCAGTGCACATCTCTAAAATGGATGGCACAGGCACACTGCATCGTGCCTTTGCAACAGGTGGCAGCATAGTAGTGGCACATGTGCCGCAAATGTACAGTCTCTATGAGCTTTATTTTGCTGCAGCATTGAAGCATGCACCGGCATCAAAACTTGAACCAGGTGGCACCGTTGATATGCGGCAGTTTTATATTGACCGGGAGTTTGATCATTTTCCGTTGGGCAGGGCACATGTGCGACCACTTGACGGTGGTAAGGCAGAGATTACGCACGACTGGCTCTCCGGTATAGGGGAAGCGACAATGGATTCCAGTTACCATATGCTCAGTTATTCAGGCGCCCGGACAACTTATAAAGTGGAAGTGAACCGCATGGCTTCTCCACCCGACATAAAAAGCATTGCTGAACGGTTTGAGGCCTTGGAAACAAAAACAGGTACTGTAAAACAGTTGAGCATACGTGATACCGTGCATGCACAAATTGGCAATGCGATGTTCACCGTTGATTATGGCAGGCCACTTTTGCGTGGACGCAAACTGCTTGGTGATATCTTACCCTACGACCGTGTATGGCGAACAGGAGCAAATGCGGCAACACAGTTTACAACATCAATGCAGATAAAACTTGCCGGCATGCAGGTACCTGCCGGAACATACACCTTATGGACCGTTCCGCATACGAACGAGATTGATCTGATTGTGAACAAGCAGAGCGGACAGTGGGGCACCGAATACAATGCATCACGCAATCTGGGCATAGCAAAAATTACCACTCAGACACTCTCCGCATCAGTGGAAGAATTCACTATTTCTATTGTTTCAGATAACATACATCATGGAACGCTCTTAATGAAATGGGGAACTTTCAGGTGGACAGCACCCATCGAAGTGCAATAAGAAGTTTTTTTCGCGTAGTCTTCATATAAGCTTAATGAACAATAGCAAGAGTCTTGCGTGATGCGTGTACGATCCTGGTTATTTCTTTATGGCAACAGGTGTTTACGCAGGCAAGTATGCAGCATGAGATAACTGCATAAGATTAACAGCAGATTATTTTGTTTATGTATGTCTTTCTAACGTTTCAATGAAATATAATTTTGTAATCATTATAATTAATAATATGCTGACAATGAAATAATCAGTTTGCAAAAGCAAAAAACATACACAATAAATTTTTAAACGGTTACAAATAAAAATGCAAACAACACAAATTCGGCATTACAGCTTTAAAAAAATGATAGCATATTTGTGTTGCAGAAACAACAGCAAAGGTTGCAGAAACAACAGCAAAGTTTGATGAACCAGCAGCTCATCAGTAGCAGCTCTAATAAAAAACTAACTGAACGAAATTTACTCTTTGCTGTGTTTCTGCTCGTTCTGGTGAATGTTTCGGACGAAGTGAATTTCTATCAAACTAAAACGCTTGAACTCGTATTCCTTAACCAAAAAAAGTTCTATCTGTATTTACTTATTTATAAACTTAAATCTTGTTTATAAACTTAAATCTTGCTGATGAAAAAATTTTTTACCACTATCGTATTATTCTTAGTTATTAACTTTTATGCAAAATCACAAAACACTTTTCCTTCTTCGGGTTCAGCAGGAATAGGAACAACATCTCCTAATGCTTCAGCATTACTCGAGGTAAAGTCAACTAAAAAAGGTGTTCTGATACCACGGATGACATCTGCTCAACGTGATGCGATTGCCTCACCTGCCCAGGGTTTGCTTATTTTTCAAACGGACCGTGCCGCAGGATTTTATTACTATAACAAGGGATGGCGCGCTATTACGCCCTCTACTTCCAACTTTGCGGAAACGAATCTTTCAAATCTTGCCCCCACCACATCAATAAATGCTAATCTTCTGCCTTCTTCAAACAATACAAAAAATTTGGGAAGCAAAACCAAAAACTGGGAGAAAGGTTATTTTAAAGATACTGTTTTTACAAAAACGCTTATGGCTGTTGATTCTTCTTATACAGGTGTTAGAGTTTATGGAGGTTCCTATGGGGTTTATGCTACAAGTCTAAACAATTATGGAGTTTTTGCCAGCTCAGGTTATACTGGGGTTTATGGTTATGGAACTACTTACGGGTTGCATGGCAGCGGCAGTTCTTATGGTGTGTTTGGCTCGGGTAGTTATGGTGTTTATGGTTCCGGAACTACTTATGGAGTGTATGGTTATTCGGGCAATTATGGTGTGTATGGTTCAGGTTTTTATGGAGTTTATGGATACACTTCTTCTGGCTATGGGGGTACTTTTATATCCGACAATGGTCATGGTCTTTATGCAAAGACGGGCAGCACGGCTGGCAACATTTATGCAGCCATCTTTCAGGGCAATACTTATTGTTACGGAACATATAATACAAGCGATGAACGTGTAAAGAAAAATATAAGCGATTTTAAAGATGGCATGGCGCTTATCAATCAACTAAAACCAAAAGCTTATCAATTCAGGAATGATGGCAAATATGCTAATTTAAATCTGCCGAAAGGAGATCACTTTGGTCTTTTGGCGCAAGATGTTGAAAAGCTGTTGCCCGGCCTTGTGGGAGAAGCTCCGCTGGAAATTGAAAATACGCATGTGAATAACTTGTCTCAAAACACCGGTTCGGATACTTTCAATCAAGCAGCATTAAAAGCGCAGTCTTTAAAACTACCTGAAACCATGCCGGTAAAAGCAATTAATTATACAGAATTAATACCTGTGATTGTAAAAGGCATGCAGGAATTAGATGCTGAAAATAAAGATTTGAAAAATCAAGTTTCTGGTATGCAGGATGAAATAACTCAGTTAAAACTATTAGTGCAAAATCTTTCTGTAAAAGTAAATGGAGTGAATAATACTGTGTCTCTAAGTGATGCTTCTTTACAGCAAAATCAGCCAAATCCATTTGCAGATAAAACAATTATTCCTTTGAGTGTTCCTGCAAATGCCAAACATGCGGCGCTCAGTATTACTGAAACAGGTTCAGGAAAGGTTCTCAAAACAATAACTGTTACCCCGGGTTCAAAACAAATAAGTATTGATAATGGTGGTTTATCAAACGGTGCATATACTTATACGCTAACTGTTGACGGAAAGAAAATCGATAGCAAACAGATGACAATTATTAAGTAATTGCTTTCTGCTGCTGCTTTGTTGTATTATCATTACAAGTAGTTTTAAATAATAAGTATCGCCCGTTTTAAAGCTGGCGATACTTTTATAACATTACACAGATTATTTATGCTGTGATGAATCTGTTGTATTTGGATTTGTAGTACTGTTGTTCGGTGTTCCGCAGGTTTATTATTCTCCTATTTGTTGTATTGAGGTTTGCATAGTAAAGTTTTTACTACCAATGCTTGCCATAATATAAAGTTCGAAAGCTGCTATTGCAATAAAGGATTTTACTTTTTTCATAATAAAAGGTTTAGATTTTTAATTTTTATAGTTATAAATCCAGATTAATGTATCGCTTCTATTTGAAAGGCTCACATATATTAGTTACGCTAATTGCCTTTTTGGATTTTTTTATCTCAACTTTTATAAGCTGATGGAAGCGCTCAATGTTTGCTAAATTGAATACACACAAAAACATTACTTATAAATGTAATCTCCCGGGCACATAAGTATGTTGGATTAGATATAACACAAAGCCGCTGCACTCCGTCTAATCGTTTATGTAAAGAAGTGTTTAAAAATAATACGCAGTAATTATTGAAGCATTCATAAATGCAATTGTATGGAATAAATTGGATGTAGATACATCAATATTAGTTTGCAATAATTAAAATTTCGTTTACGAAAATTAAAATCAATTTATTGAGACTGTTGTTAGAAGTTCTTTTTCGCCCTTTAGCTAACAGAGTTAAAACACAAATCATTTAAAATAAGATAAGACAACTAATTTATTAGTGAGCGATACTAACAAAGTATAGATACCCGCTTTTTTATATGCGTATTGTTTCCTATTTTTATTGTGCTTGTCACCCCGAAAAGATGCCAAAAATATTTGTTATAGACGATGAAAAAGATTTTCTGATCACTGTAACCGCATGGGCAGAAAAAAAAGGTTATGACATCACCGCATTTGAAAGTGCCGATGGTTGTCTGGAAAATATTTTAACAGTTAGACCGGAAATTATTTTACTTGATGTCAACTTGAAGTCAAATGATGGCAGAATGATTTCAGAAGATCTTAAAAAAACATTACCATTTTCTGTAAAAATAATTTTGATTTCCGGTGATCCCCGCACCCTGATAGAATACCAACATCATTACGCGGATGGCATATTAAATAAACCCTTTGAATTTGCCGAGCTTGAAAACAAATTGAAGCAACAACTAAAGCGTAGATAAACATTCTCTTTTATTGTTCAGCATTGTTTCTTACCATCGGCTGCGAATGCGGAACAATTTCAGAAGACAAAATTTTAAAATTAAGCATTTCCTTCTTGTCTCCTAAAATAATTGAGTGTAATAAGAGCAGCAGCTTTATTTATGCGATAAGATTGAGGGAGCAAACAAACTGCAAACATTTTATTTCAGTCTTCAGTAATAACTAATGCATTTTAAAAAACTGTTCTGCAACTTATGTAGTCATCAATTTTTTTGAATCACCTCTTCAATCACTTCCGGAAAATATTTATACTCTAATTCATGAATTCTTTTTGCCAAAGTTTCTGTTGTATCATTTTCGTAAACAGGGCATGCAGTTTGAAAAATAGTTTTGCCATTATCATAAAACTCATCAACAAAATGTATGGTTATTCCGCTTTCTTTTTCTTTGGCTGATAAAACCGCTTCATGCACAAAATTTCCATACATGCCTTTACCACCAAACTTTGGTAACAGCGCAGGATGAATGTTTACAATTTTATTTCTGTAAGCATTTATTAATGTTGATGGAAGCTTCCATAAAAACCCGGCGAGCACAATAAAATCTATCTGTGCATTCTTTAATTCGGGCACATATCCATCACCTCTAAAAAATTTTTCTTTTTCAATTAATATATGCGGAATATGATTTCGATCAGCAATTTTTAAAACGCCCGCTTGAGAATTATTACAAACTATTAAACAAATGTTGGCCGTTTGTGTTTTCTTAAAATGATTAATAAGGTTATCCGTATTTGTGCCGGCACCAGAGGCAAATACCGCTATATTGTTTTTATTAACTGCATTCATATCAGGTGCTGCAAATTAACTTTATTAAAAGCGCATAACTTAAACATTAAAGCATGTTAAAAAAAATTTTTTCTGAAATGTGAATTGTCAGCATCGTGTCATATTTTTGCACGCATCGCAGAATTTTCCAACATCGCAACAACTGATTTGTGATATGCTTAAATTAAGACGAATAGCCCCAATTAAAATTTTTACTTTACTGTTTTTAGTCGGCATAACTTTCTCAAAAAAATCTTCAGCGCAAGACGGTCATGCTCTGTTCATGGCTAATTGTGCATCGTGCCATAAAGTAGATCAAAAATTAGTTGGTCCGGCATTAGCTGGTGTTGAAAGCAGATGGCCAAGCAGAGATAAAATTCATGCATGGGTACATAATAGTTCTGCAGTTATAAAAAGTGGTGACCCTTATGCAGTAAGCCTGTTTAATGAATTTAATAAAACACAGATGACTCCTTTTCCACAGTTATCTGATAAAGACATTGATGCCATTCTTGATTATATAAAATCTGCTCCGACTACTACAGCCGCTACTGCAACAACTGCAACTGGTACTGCAACAACAGAAGAAAATGGCGATAAATCTTTACTCTTTGGAATACTAACATTAATACTCGCTATAGTTGCCTTTACTTTATTACAGATAAATGCCAATCTTAAAAAGATGGCCGATGATAAAGAAGGTGTACCTGCACATGAGCCAATTCCTTTCTGGAGAAATAAAACATACATAACTTTTGGAACGCTTATTATATTTCTTATTGGCGGTTATTTTGTAACGCAGGGCGCTATTGGTTTAGGTCGCCAGCAAAAGTATGAACCTAAACAACCAATATTCTTTTCGCACAAAGTACATCCGGGCATCAACCAGATTAATTGCCAATATTGCCATGTTGGTGTTTACCAGGGCAAGCAGGCAACTATTCCTTCAGTAAATATTTGCATGAACTGCCACATGGCAATAAATGAATATAAAGGTGAGAAACTTGTTGATGGTGATGGTAACGAAGTAAATGGTACAGCAGAGATTCAAAAATTATATAAATATGCAGGCTTTGAGCCGGGCAAACCATGGGATGCAAGCAAAGCAAAACCTATTGCATGGGTACGCATTCATGATCTTCCTGATTTTGTATATTTCAACCACGCGCAACATGTAAATGCAGGCAGGGTTCAATGTCAAACCTGCCACGGTGAAGTAACCAGCTATAATGAAATGTTCCAGTTTGCTCCTTTAAGTATGGGGTGGTGTATAAACTGTCATCGTTCTACAAAAGTTCAGTTTGAAAACAATGGATTTTACAGTATGTATGAAAAATATAAAGAAGATATCAAGAATCATAAAATGGATAGTGTAACTGTAAAAGATATTGGCGGCACTGATTGTCAGAAATGTCATTATTAATAATTAGTTTTTAGGCTACATACAGGTACTATGGATAAAAAATACTGGCAAAATTTTGGGCAGAGAAATAATACGGAAGCTTCTAAAAAAGCTGCCGCAGACGAGTTTCGTGAAGATTTGCCCTTTGAAGTAGATGATAAATTATTAAAAGCTCCCACACAAAGAAGGGACTTTTTAAAATATCTTGGCTTTAGTACAACCGCTGCATTAATTGCTGCAAGCTGCGAAGTACCGGTAAGAAAATCTATTCCTTTCGCAAACAAACCCGAAGATATTGTGCCGGGTGTTGCAAATTATTATGCTACCACTTATGTACAGGATGGTGAAGCAATAAGCATTGTGGCAAAAGTGCGCGACGGCAGGCCTATAAAAATTGAAGGCAATACTCTATCACCTGTAACTAAAGGCGGCACTTCTGCAAAAGTGCAGGCTTCTATTTTAAGTTTGTATGATACTGCACGTTTGCGTTTTCCCACTATTGATGGAAAAGAAGTAACGCTTGCTTATATTGACCAGGCAATTTCAGGTGCACTTGGCGGAGCGCCAGTTGTTCTGCTTACCAGCACTATCAATTCACCTACTACATTAGAAGCCATCAATCAATTCTTAGGAAAATTTCCTGGCAGCAGGCATGTAATGTATGATGCAGATTCATACACGGGTTTGTTGTTGGCAAACCAGGCTTCTTACGGTAGAAAAGCTATTCCTTCTTATGCTTTTGATAAAGCAAAAGTTATTGTAAGTATTGGTGCTGATTTTTTGGGCACATGGTTAAGTCCTGTTGAATATGCAAGCCTGTATGCTGTTGGCAGAAAAATAGATGAAAAAAATCCTGCAATGAGCAGGCATTTTCAGTTTGAGTCTCTTCTTAGCTTAACGGGTGCGAATGCGGATGAAAGATATATTCATAAACCATCAGAAACCGGCGCTGTTGCTGTTGCATTATTAAATGCAATAACAGGTCAGGGTGCATCAAATATTAATGATGCAAAATTAAAAGCAGGCATTGCAAAAGCAGCCGCTGAATTATCAGCCAATAAAGGAAATGCACTGGTAGTTTGCGGAAGCAACCACCCGAATATTCAGCAGGTAGTAAACGCAATTAATAATGCGCTTAGTGCCGATGGAAATACCATTAACTGGTCTTCATTAAATAAATCAAAAGCAGGCGTAGATGCAGATTTTGCTGCACTAATAAATGATATGAATGCGGGGCGTGTAGGTGCTTTATTAGTATATGGTGCAAATCCCGCTTATACGTGGAGCAATGCAAAAGCATTTACAGATGCTTTGAAAAAAGTAAAAGTTACCGTTTCATTCAATCCAAAAAATGATGAAACAACACAGCTTTGCAAATATGTAATTCCTGATCATCACTTTTTAGAAAGCTGGGGCGATGCAGAACCAAAATCAGGATTTATTTCTTTAATGCAGCCAACCATTAATCCATTATTTAAGACAAGGCAATGGCAAGACAGTCTTTTAAAATGGAGCGGCGCAGCACCTGATTATCATACATTCTTTCAAAATTATTGGACCGGAAAATTAGGAAACGAAGAAGCATTTGACAGTGCTTTGGAAAACGGTATTATAAATAATAGTACTGCAATAAGTGCCGGTGCATCTCACGGAGTAAACAATGCCGGTTCTGCTTCAGTTGATACAACTGCTGCTTCAGGTAACAGACCTATTGTGACCCCTACAACCACAACAAACGCAGGTGCATCTTATAATAATGGTTCTTTAAACACTGCACTTACTGCTATAAATAATTCAGCTAAATCAACTGCTATAGAATTAGTATTCTATAAAAAAGTAGGAATTGGCTGCGGCGAGGGCTCCGGTAATCCATGGCTGCATGAATTACCAGATCCGGTTTCAAGAGCAACATGGGATAACTATGTTATGATTTCGCCAGCGATGGCAAAAAGCTTATTGGATATTGATTTAAACAGTGATTTTCAAACTGATAATTATGAAGTGCATCCGGCTAAAAGAGTTTTGAAAGTTACGGTAAACGGAAAGGGTTCAGTTTTGCTTCCATTTTTAATTATTCCAGGCACACATCCAAATACAATTGGTATTGCGCTTGGATATGGCCGCACCGCAAAGCTGGGCAAGGTTTCAGAAAATGTTGGAAAAGATGTTTATCCGCTTGTTTCTTTCAATGGAACCTTTGTTGATTATACTGCATTAAATGTTACTGTTGAAAAAACAAATGATGAATTTGATGTAGCGCAGCTTCAAACACACAGCTCTTATGATACTTCAATGGGTTTGCGTACCGATGTAATGAAAGAACTTACATTGAATGATTTCAAAAAAGACCCCGAAGAAATTTTAGACGACAGAGAAAAAGAAGCTAAACCTTATGGTGGTTTGCCTGCTTATGAAAAGCAAGGAACCATCTATCCATATTATGATAAGCCAGGCATTCATTGGGGAATGAATGTTGACTTGAATAGTTGCATTGGTTGTGGTGCTTGTGTAGTAGCCTGCCATCTTGAAAATAATGTTCCTATTGTTGGCAAGAGTGAAATAAAGCGCTTTCATGATATGCACTGGCTGCGCATTGACCGTTATTTTAGTGGTGATTTAGAAAATCCAACTGTAGTATTTCAGCCTTTAATGTGTCAGCATTGTGATAATGCGCCCTGCGAAAATGTATGTCCTGTAAGTGCTACCAATCATAGCAGTGAAGGCATAAACCAAATGGCTTATAACCGTTGTGTAGGTACAAAATATTGCGCAAATAACTGCCCTTATAAAGTGCGCCGTTTTAACTGGGCTGATTATACAGGTGCAGATAGTTTTCCGGATAACCAGAATTTTAGCGGCGTAGGTAAACTTGACCCCGCCGTACATGTAATGAATGATGATCTTACAAGAATGGTTTTAAATCCTGATGTGGTAGTAAGGTCAAGAGGTGTAATGGAAAAATGTTCTTTCTGTGTACAACGCTGTCAGGATGGTAAATTAAAAGCAAAGAAAGAAAGCCGCCCTTTAAAAAGTGGTGAAAATAATGAATGGGATGTGCAAACAGCTTGTCAGCAAGCGTGCCCAACCAACGCCATTGTATTTGGTAACGCAAACGATAACAACAGTGCTGTTACGCAAATGAGAGTTAATAATAAGTTGAGAACATTTCACTCACTCGAACAATTACATACTTTACCCAACGTAAGTTACCTGGCTAAAGTGCGTAACAGGGATGAAGAAATGGAATACAGACACGAAGGATAAGTAAACTTGATAGATATGCTGTGGCAAACAGCAGCAATGAAAAACGAAAAGTATGTCATTATTAAAATACGAATCTCAGGTAAGAGAACCATTGGTAGATGGCAGCAAAACGTATCATGACGTAACCGAAGATATTTGCAGACCTATTGAAGTAAAGCCCGGCAGGTTATGGTACATAGGATTTTTTATTGCTATTGCATTGCTGCTTTTTGGTATATACAGCGTATATCGTGAAGTAACTTATGGTATTGGTCAATGGAATGTAAACCATACTGTAGGCTGGGGCTGGGACATTACCAATTTCGTTTGGTGGATTGGTATCGGGCACGCAGGCACATTAATCTCTGCCATCCTTTTATTGTTCAGGCAAGGATGGAGAACAGGCGTAAACCGTGCAGCAGAAGCCATGACGATTTTTGCGGTAATCTGCGCCGGTCAATTTCCTATTTGGCACATGGGGCGTGTATGGGATTTCTTTTTTGTTTTGCCCTATCCAAATAGCCGCGGACCGGTTTGGCCTAATTTTGCTTCTCCGCTTATGTGGGACGTATTTGCCGTTTCAACTTACTTTACCGTTTCACTTATATTCTGGTATGCGGGCTTATTGCCAGATTTAGCAACTATTCGCGACCGCGCGAAAACCAA
>JAICKT010000287.1 GCA_025927795.1 Parafilimonas sp.
ATAAAGAAATTGCATTTCAACTTTCAATAAGTATTGATACAGTTAAACGCCATTGCTTCAACATCTATGAAAAACTGCATGTAAGTAACCGCACAGAAGCGATAAATAAATATCATCAGCATTAATTCTGCTTTTCATTTATTCTACCACAAAAGTGCTATTGTAATAAGCTATTACTAAGAATAGGTTTGTTTAATTTTTCTGAAAGGACAGCTGCAGCGTTTTGGAAAGAAATTGAACCATTTACAAATAGTGTTTATGTAAATCATCTCAGACCGCAATGATGGAAATAATCGGGTAAAAAAGCGTGTGGTGTTAGCTACAGAAATTACAATCAACAAAAAGAAAATACGATCCGAATAATTTTTTCAAGCTCAATAACAATATACTTCCTACTAAATATAGTGCTTGTTTCTAAAAAATATATGTATGAAAAAAATTTACTTCTTAATTTTTATTTCAATATTATTTAAACAGAATGTTTTCAGCCAGCTGATTACAAAAGCTGAAGTATATAATTCAGGATATAACAGCAATGTATATACTTCTGTTGCGTACGATAAAAATGGCTTTGTTTATACACTTACACGTTATACCCAAACTTATACAATTGGTAATGACGAAATAACAATGATTGCAGGTGGCTCTGAGGACATGGCAATAACCAAGTATGATTCTTCAGGAAATTATTTATGGACGAGACGCTTTGGAGCAAATCCATCAAATGGCACATATTCAGAAGGTGTATGGGGATTCAGTATTAATAAAGATCAACAGATAGTATTTGCAATGGCTCCTCCGCAAAATTCCAACCCGGTCATTTTTGAAGATACATCTATAAGGCAAACAATTTTCGGATCCCATTTTTTAATAAAGCTTGATACGGCAGGCAGCTTCATTTCATCAACAGAAATAACTACTTCATTAGGTGCAATGTGTGTTGTTGGCAATGATATTTATTATTGCGAATCAGGAACAGGTGCGCCAAACAGTAAAGTTCATAAACTTAAAAAAGATGGTACAGATGAAGTAATTCTTGATATTACAATTAACGGCTACTTCGCCTTTAGTAATATTGTTGCTGCACCCAATGGCGATTTTCTTATCTATGGCAGATTCTCAGGAACAATCAGTGCTGGTAATATAATGCTGACAGAATATTATTCAACCCAAAACCCATGGGGTTTTGTATTTAGAATAGATGCAAAAGGAAATGTAAAATGGGGCGAGAGATATGATGCAGGTATCGGACAATTAAAATTTACGAGCGATAATTATGATAACACATACCTGTTTGCAACAGGACCATCTAGCGGTATCTGGCTTTTTGGAAATAACAATTATGTTTTAACCGGTGCAGCGAGAGTTTTTCTTTTAAAAATTGACAATACTGGTAAAATTGCTTGGGAGCAGCAAATATATTCCAACGACAGAGGAATGTACGCCTGCGATATTTATTGCAGTGGGAATAATAAAGTTTACTTATTAGGGCGATGCGGCATCGGAGGTATATTTCCAATAGCACCATATATAACTGATGACCAGGCGTATTATATTGCAAAATTAGATTCTGCAGGCAATGCAGCATGGACGATTCCATTTGGTGGTGGCAGTAACATGAGCTTTGCTTCGTTTGCAACATTTAATGAACAAACTTTTTATATATCATCAATAGGAGGCAGAAAATTTCAATGTATAGACCTTGGTACAGCAGGTGAAGATTTAAATACTTTTTGTGTTTTGAACGACACTGAATCACCAACGCCAAAGGTTGAGTTTAATGCAATTCGTGAAAATCAAACTTTATATTTTGAAAATGACGCATCAAACTTTACATCTTATAATTGGAATTTTGGTGATGGTATTTCTTCCGAATTGGCAAATCCGTCTCACGAGTATTCAATAGGCACTTATAATGCATGCCTTACTGCTTCTAACACATGTGGGGTTGCTCAAAAATGCGACAGCATTATTATTACCGGCATCAGCAAAATTTTTCCAGACAATATTTCGAGTACGGGTTATTATCCAATAAAAATTGAAGGAGGTTTTTCTACTGCACCCACTTCAGTACGGTTCGTAAAACCTGGCTATCCTGATATTGTGCCCGTAAGTTTTATAAAAGTAAATAATGGATTGGTTCAGGCTAATTTAAGTTTGGAAGCAGTTAAGATTGGCGACTATGATTTGTATTATCAATCACAGTCATTTTCGGATACAGTGTTTAATGCATTGCATATTTCAAAACCTGATTCGGTTTTACCCTACGTAAAAATCATTGGACCTGGTGTACAAAAAACAGGCAGAAGCGCACTTTTTAAAATTATAGTAACCAATAATTCTAACATGCCATATTATGGAGTGCCTGTGTATATAACCATGAATAAAGAGCTTATCCCGTTTCTAATAACACCAGAAATATCTGATGTGTACATACATTCAATTCTTGATACAATTGGAAATTTTCATCTTCTTTATACAGATACCACCCATTCTAATTCTGTTTTGTTTGGAGCATTTATAATTCCTCATATCCAGCCTGGTCAAGATGTTTCAATTGATTTGTATGAACGCACTTTTAGTGATCAGATGAATGTGATTAGAGTTAAAGTTGGCAATTCATATTTTACCTCTGACGAATTAGCGTCAATGGGTTTAAAATCCACATCTTCCTGTAATTTTTTGCCCAAATGTGTACAATGCTTTCTTGATTTAGCAGGTTACGCACCTGGTGTCGGGTGTCTCACAGGTGCTTTTGGTTTAGGTTGCTCTATCGGCAACTTTGTTAATGGTTCGGGAGACGGAGACGTGCTTGATTTGGTCGGTAACCTTGCTGGCACAGCATTGAGTTGTGCAGGTGAAATAGAAGTAGGTGAAGCAGCCATAAAAAATTCATTAGGTATTGCAGTTGGCACGTCTGCTGCAGATTTTGCTGGTGCAATTGCTTTGAATGATGACTTAGGAGGTGATTGTGGAGGAAGTGGCGGATGTGCGCCCGGTAATGATAATAACTGGACTTGGCCTTCTTCAGGTGCAATAGACCCAAACTATAAAACAGGCCCGGTAGGTAAAGATTCAATGAATTTTATTAACAAGTATGATGATATTAATTATATAATTCACTGCGAAAATGTTGATACAGCCAAGGCATCTGCTGCGGAGGTTTCGATTACTGACACATTAGATGCAAATGTTTACGATTGGAAGACTTTTGAATTTGCAGGATTTGGATTTGGCGATACAGTTATAAATTTTACATACCCAAAAAAATCATTTTCATGGGAATTTGATTTAAGACCTGAAAAAAATGCGATACTTAGAGTTACCGGTTTGTTTGATACGCTAACGGGAATAATAAACTGGCAATTCAGTTCACTTGATCCAATAACCCTTGATATTGTATCAACAATTACTGATGGCTTTTTAAACCCGAATGTAAATGCGCCGGAAGGGGAGGCGTTTGTAAATTACCATGTAGCGCTTAAAAATTCTGTTATCCATCTTCAGCAGGTAAAAAATAAATCTGTTATAATCTTCGATGTCAATCCGCCGGTTATTACAAATACTTTTCTAAATACTGTTGATACTGTAAAACCAAAAAGCAAAATTTTGGATTTACCACTTTCAGCAGATACAATTTTTACATTAAAAATTTCGGGTAATGATCAAAATGCCGGTATAAGCAGTTATGATGTTTATGCATCTTTAAATGATAACCCGTACAAGAAAATCATTGCTTTATCGCAAAGCGATTCATTTAAAATCAAAGGCAACGCAGGAGATAAGTACAAATTTTACAGTATAGCACATGATTATGCAGGAAACATAGAGGATACTCCAAATAAACCAGATGCAGAAACAATTATAGGAACAGTTTTACCTGTAACGTTTTTATATTTCAATGTTGAAAAATTGCAAAGCAATAAAGTAAAATTAACCTGGAGGTGTATTGATAATAATTTAGCCTATACTGTTGTTGAAAGAAGCAGAAGCAATTTTGGTTTCGACTCTCTTGCATCAGTATTCTCAAAAGGTAATTTGGAGATTCAATGGATCGACAAAAATCCAAATAACGATGCAAATTATTATCGTTTGAAATTTGTTGATAAAGATGGTAAGCTTAGCTACTCGCCGATTCGTTTAATTACTTTTAATAATTCAGTAAGTGCCTTCATTATACCTAATCCCACAAAAAATACAACGCAGTTATTCTTAACAGGCTTTAATAATGCTGTAAAAATTACTATTACTGATTTATCAGGCAAATCATTGTGGAGAAGAAATAATGTCAGAGAAAAAAGTATAATACTTCCGCTGCAAAATTTTGCGAACGGTACTTATATAGTAACAGTTAATAATGGAGAAGAAAAGAAAACACTTAAGCTGGTGAAAGAAAAATAATTAAATCAGAAGTTAAAAAACTTCGGAAGATTTTTCTACCACAAAAGTGCTATTGTAAAAAAACATTGCTAAGAATAGGTTTGTTTATCAATTTATAATAAATTAAAACTACCGTATGATAAAAGCCACTGCTTTCTACTCGCATGATGAGAATAAACATTTCGATGTGAAGTATTATTTAGATAAACACGTTCCGTTCGTAAGAAAACTTTTAGGCAATGCCTGTAAAAAAGTGGAAGTAGAAAAAGGAATTTGCAGCGCCACTCCTGGTTCAACGCCTGCGTATGCAATTATTGGCTGTTTATATTTTAATTCAATCGAAGATTTTCAAAATTCATTCGGCGCAAATGCAAATGAGATAGTGAGCGATGTAGCTAATTTTACGAACATCAATCCGACACTGCAAATAAGCGAAATAATTCTTTAAAATAAATTTATGATACCAACTAAATCTTATGCTGCGCAAAAAGCCGGCGATACATTGGCGCCTTTCAATTTTGAAAGAAGAAATCCCGGTCCGCATGATGTGGAAATTGATATTTTGTATTGCGGTGTTTGCCACACCGATATTCATCTTGTAAATAATGACTGGGGCATTTCTGTTTATCCAATGGTACCCGGTCATGAAATTATTGGCAGAGTTGTTTCTGTTGGCGAGCACGTAAAAAATTAAAACCCGGTGATACTGCAGGTGTTGGCTGTTTGGTTGATTCGTGCCGCGATTGCGAATATTGCAATGATGGTTTGGAACAACATTGTGCTAATGGTCCAACATTAACGTACAGCGCTTACGAGAGAGATGGAAAAACAATTACGCAGGGTGGCTATTCAAGTAAGATTGTAGTGGATGAAAGATTTGTATTGAATATTGATAAAAAACTTTCGCCGGAAAAAGCAGCGCCGTTATTGTGTGCAGGCATCACCACTTATTCTCCTTTGAAACAATGGAAGGTTGGCAAAGGACATAAACTTGCTGTTATTGGATTGGGCGGGCTTGGACACATGGCAATAAAATTTGGTGTTGCATTTGGCGCCGATGTTACTGTGTTAAGCACGCATGAAAGAAAAAGGGAAGACGCATTAAAATTAGGTGCGCACAATTTTGTTGTAACAACAGATGAAGAACAATTGAAAGCCGTTGCTAACTCTTTCGATTTTATACTTGATACTTTATCGGCTAATCATGATTATAATATGTATGTCGGTTTATTAAAAACCGGCGGCACATTGATTTGTGTTGGGTTACCGACTGAACCTATGCATGTGCCTTCTTTCAATATTGTATTTACAAGAAAATGTATTGCAGGTTCATTAATCGGCGGCTTGCCCGAAACACAGGAAATGCTTGACTACTGCGCTGAAAAAAATATTACTGCTGATGTTGAGGTGATTCCTATTCAATATATACAGGATGCTTATAAAAGAATGTTGAACAGCGATATTAAATACAGGTTTGTAATTGATATGAGTTC
>JAICKT010000205.1 GCA_025927795.1 Parafilimonas sp.
CAATTATTTTTGGGTTTATATAGTTCACACATTATTTTTGCGCAGCAACGATGAAAATGATTAAACATACAAAATGCACAAAAAAATTCTTTAACAGGGAAGGTGTATAATTGTATGTTTCAACATAACTAAAAGCCTTCCACAACGGAAGGCTTTTTTTATGCTCAATTTTTATCAGTTGCTTTAATCAATAAAAAATAAAACAAATTATGAAAGTTGCAGTTGTTGGCGCAACCGGTTTGGTTGGCTCAAAAATGTTACAGGTTTTAGCAGAAAGAAATTTTCCGGTTTCAGAGTTATTGCCAGTTGCAAGCGAACGCTCAATTGGTAAAGAAGTTGAGTTTAAAGGAAAGAAATATAAGGTTATTTCTGCTGATGATGCAATTGCTGCAAAGCCTGCTGTGGCTTTATTTTCTGCTGGCGGAAGTACATCTCTGCAATTAGCACCGAAGTTTGCTGAAGCCGGAATTACGGTGATTGATAATTCAAGCGCATGGCGCATGGATGAAACAAAAAAATTGATAGTGCCTGAAATAAATGCCGATGTATTGACTGCAGAAGATAAAATTATTGCTAATCCAAATTGTTCAACTATACAAATGGTAGTTGCGCTAAATCCTTTACACAAAAAATATAAAATAAACAGGATTGTAGTGAGCACTTATCAGAGCGTCAGCGGCACAGGTAAGAAAGCAGTTGATCAATTGTTTAATGAAAGGAGTGGAGTGAATGATGGTCCGATGGCTTATAAATATCAAATCGATTTAAATGCCATTCCGCAAATTGATGTGTTTCTGGAAAACGGTTATTCAAAAGAAGAAATGAAGATGGTGAATGAAACAAAAAAAATTATGCGTGATGATAACATTCTTGTTACTGCAACTACGGTTCGCATTCCCGTTATCGGTGGCCATAGTGAAAGCGTAAATGTTGAATTTGAAAATGAGTTTGATGTGAAAGATGTGATTGAAATTTTAAAGAATTCTCCTGGTGTTATTGTGCAGGATGATTTATCGCAGCAACTTTATCCAATGCCTTTATGGGCGCATGAAAAAGATGAAGTATTTGTTGGCAGAATAAGAAGAGATGAAACGCAGCCAAATACTTTAAACCTTTGGATTGTGAGTGATAACCTGCGTAAAGGTGCTGCAACAAACGCAGTGCAGATTGCAGAATATCTTTTAGAAAAAAAGTTATTGTAAAATTAATCTCTTACACTTATTGTTGAAGTAAGCGGGTAGCGCAGGTTTCTGTATTGCATCATATCAACTTTTATACTGCCAACGGCAATCGGGCTTTCTATGCGCAATGGAATATGATTAGGATCATCGCTTACCCAAACATTCATTTTTTCACCGCCTTCAAAAATAGTTCCCTTAACAAGCAATGGTTTAAATTTTATTGCATGAAATTTTCCATAGCGGGTTTTAACTGTTTCTTTTCCCAGGTAACGTATATAAAGATTATAAACTTCATTATCTAAAAACATTGTAAAGGGAATTTTATCATCTATCTTATATTTATTAAAATCAATATTACGCGCATAATAAATAGAGCTTAAAACATCCTGTACGCAGTTGGGTACTTTAAAATCTCCTTTTAAAGTAGTAGCCGTGTTGGTTTGCTGATTGAATGTTACATTTTCAATTTTTTTATATCCGCCTTCATCAACATTTCTAATAAATTTTAATGGTTGTAAATGAGCTGTATCAAAATAACTTTCATACCTATCTCTTACTTTAAAAATCCAATCGTAACTTGAATTTGAATTTCCTTCACCCACAACATGATATACTGGTTTATTATTTAGTTTTTCAAGATGCATACTAAATGTTGCAGTGCCTGCATTAACGTATATACCAATCACAGAATAAAAGACATTGTAAATAAGAATTTCGTTTGGAGAAAAAGCCGTGTTACGAATACCACAAAAATCATCTCCGGCAGAAAGTTTAAAATAAAAAGATATGCTTAGTATAATTAATAAAAATCGTCTCACATTAATTTTTATGCTGCTTTCTAAAAATTTTTACGTTCAATAAAAACAAACTTCCCGCTATTGAAGGGATAATAAGGTTTATAAACCATATTAAAGATGTTGTTGCAACAATACCAAAAACATCTGGTGTAAGCAAGCCAAATAATTGCGTACCGGCTTCACTTCTTATTCCCACATCTGCAAAAGGGATGGTAGGTAAAATTGCAAGCACAAGAAATAAAACACAGGTAGTGCAAACCGCATTGGCGAGATCAATTTTTACATGTAGTAATTGTAACACGAGAATATATTGAACAACAAAAACTATAAAACGTAAAAACGATAAGTTTAATATTCTTATTAATTTTTTCCAGTGCAATGTTTCAAGGCTTTGTATAAAAAATCTGTACTTATATACAAACGGAATTTTTATAAACAATCTTGTAAGCCATGATAAACGGAAATAAGCGGCTATTAATAATACTGTTCCTACACTAATCATAGAAATAATTCCATCAAGCCAAAGCACCGATAAACCTTGCATTTGCGGTTTTGTTTGCCAGGTATAATTACGTAAATAAACCAAAGAAATAATTCCTGCAAGCAATGTAATTATCAATTGTGCCATGCTGCCCGCAATATTAAGTGCCACTGAACGCAATTTGTTTCCTTCCTGCATATATAAAGCGCGTGCCGGGTATTCTCCAAAACCATTTGGCAGAAATAAAGACAATGCAAGCCCTGATAATACTGCTTTAACAGATGTTAAAAAACTAACCTGTTCTATTGGATGCATAAGCAATTGCCATTTCCGGCTTTCAATACCCCAATTGGCACAAAGCAATACGAATAAAAAAACGAGTTGTAAAATATTTTGTTTGGTGAAAATGCCTTTTACAATAAGCAACTTCTCATTGAGATCAGGTTGATTTTTAATTTTTGAATAGATAATAAACACCAATACAATGAACAGCAGCGGACCAATTACATAATTTAGTATAACCTTAAATTGTTTGCGTGAACGTTTCATTATTTCGAACTCAAAAATATTCTACATACACGCAGTTGAATAATTTATTTATTAAGGTTAATGTTGAGAAGTGTAATGATTTAAAAAATAAATAATAATATTATTTTATAAGCAGGTTTGTGATAGTTCCAATAATAATTGATGAAGCAAAACTCATCAAAGTGCCAATTAAAATATATTCAGCTTCTTTGCGCATAACATCACCTTTAATATCATTAAAACGTAAAATAGATTTTGCCGCAATAAGAAAACCGATGCCTTCAAAATGATTATTAATTACAAATGTGACCACTAAAATTCTTTCAAAAATACCAATCCATTTACCGGCTTCGCTTAAGCTGGTACTTGAACGATGTACACTTTGTTCAATATCTTTTCTCCATCGCTGTGTGGCATAGCCAAGTACAAATGCAAGGGGGAAAATGGTTATAAGATAAGCAGTTGCTATTAACCAGAAATTGTAATTGTTGAGTAGTTTTAATAAATGTGTATCAACCCAGTTAACCGGCTGGTACCAGATAATCCAAATAATTACTATTACAATTATGTGCAGAAATTGGTCTGCAATAAAAGTAAAAATATTTTCTTTTTGATATATTTTCCAAAGGTCAATACAATAATGCGTTATAAATATGATTGCCGGAATTTGCCAAAGCGATTTATCAGGCAACAGCAGGTAAATTAAACCTGCATGCACTAAACAATGCACATACAAAAACCATGAAGCTGCTTTTCGGTCTTTTTTATTCTGTATAAGCTTTTTTGTTTGCAATACAAAATCTGCAAAAAAATGTACAGCCAGCCATTGAAAAAGTAAAATAAGCATGTGCTAAATATAATTAAAGCGGAGTAATAGAAGCTTCAAACCGCTGCAGAATTTTATTTATTACTGTCCAACCCGCAGCTTGTAACCGCTGATGAACCGAAGGCTGCGAGATATGTAATGCTTTTGCAATTTCTTCCTGTTTTGCATTTTGCATTTGAAGATATAAGGCCTCTGCCTGCGCACTGCTTAATCGTTCTAATAAAAAATTTAGTGTGGCGTTGTGCACTTTCCATTCTTCATTAAAAGTCGCGTTTTCAGATGCAACGCTAATAAGTTCATTTCTTTTTTTAAGCTCATCTACATTTTCACCTGAAAGCCTGAATGCTGAGCCGTCTGAAGTAACTACATTATCGCTTTTAAAACTTATTTCGCCAATACCAAGAGACTGTCTTATTTTAAAATTGTGTGCTGCTAAAAAACAATACAATGAAAGTGCGGTGCGTAACGCAACCGATTTATTTTTTGTGAATACAGACTGTAAACTGTCTCCCCTGAATTGCTCGGTTTTAAAATCAGGATAACTGCCATTGATTTTTTTGATGAAAGCGCTCAGCATGTTTTGCAGCTTTTTTCTTTTTACAGGTGTAAACTTAGCAGAAGCAACCATATCTCCTGTAATTATAATAGCGCTGACGCTTTTTGCCATTCCTAATGTTTTTACAAATATAGTATTATAATACTATAATAGGTTTATATAGTATTGCAGTACTATAATTGATGGATATAGTATTACAGAACTATAATGTATTAATATAGTATTGCAGTACTATAATTGATGAATATAGTACTACAGTACTATAATGGAGTTACGGATAATTTTCTATGCTGTTTTACCAGCCTGAACATTTGCAGACATACAGCAATTAATATCAAACCAAAACCAAAAAAGAAATATTTGCTTAAGGTTTGATTTTCATGAAAAACAATAAAAGCAAGAATAATTCCATAAACAGGCTCGAGTGTAAGTGTAAGATTCATAGTAAATGCGCTTACTTTTTTTAAAGCATTTATATACAGCATAAAAGTTAGAATGGTACAGCACCAACTTAAAATCAACAGCCAGAGCCAATCAAAATGTTGTGGTATTTTTTGTGGTGATGGAAATAAAAAATCATATAAAGGCATTAAAATACTTAATCCCAAAAAACCGCCTGTTAACTGGTATAAGGTTATTGTTTCAGGTTGATAGCCGGCAATTAATTTTTTATTCATTACAGAAACCAACACCGTTAAAACTGCCGAAAGAAGACCAATATAAATACCGGTAGAGTAGGAGAGGTTTGTTACATAAATTAATGCTATACCAGCCAATGCAAACACGCCTAAAATAATTTCATAGATATTAATACGGCGGCGAAAAAATAAAGGCTCAATAACAGCGCTTATTAAACCCGTTGTGCTTAAACATGTAAGCGCAATTGAAACGTTTGCATATTTTATACTGCCATAAAACGTAAGCCAGTGCAGGGAAAGAACAGTGCCAATAGATGCAATTTTTAAAAAATTTTTCAGTGAAACTTTTCGGATGCTTTTTAAAAAATAAAATAAAATCCACAGGCTAATTACAGTAATAAACATGCGCCACCAAACCAGCCAGCCTTCATTTAAACTTATGGCACGACCAAGCACGCCAGTAAAGCCCCATACAAAAACCGCTGTGTGCAAACGGATAAGCGCATTTTTCATTAAGACAAAGAAACTAAATCACAGATGTTATCCACCATGTATTTCCAAAAGAATCTTTTACACCGCCACTTCTGCCATAAGACTGATTGCCTAATTGTGTAACAGCGGTTGCACCATTATTAAGCGCATTTTTACAGGTCTATCTGCATCTTCAACATAAATAAATAAACCTGCATTCATAGGCGGATATTTTGCAGTACCATCTGCAAACATTTATTACGCTCTTACCGATATTTATTTATTTAAGATTTTTACCAATTCTGTTATTCTTGCCAAATGATGATCATCATGTTCGGCAACAAATAAAAATAAATCCATTGTACGCATTGGTATTTTTAATCTTGGGTGAAGTGCGGATCTAAATATTTGTTCTTCAGTAAGATTTTCGATAAGATTAATTGTTTGTTTTCTTATTTGTCGAAAATCACTTAATAATTTTTCAATTTCAACTGCATTGTGATTTGCCTCATTCGTTTTAGTATTTTGTAAATCGGTTGGTCTTAATTCTGTTTTACCATGTAAAATATCTTCAAGTCTGCCTTGCCAGAGCGGTTCGAGATCAATTAAGTGACCAACATTTTCTTTTATGGTCCATGCGCCATTTACGCTTACAGATAATATGCTTGATGGAATAGATTTAAACTTTTCTTCAAGGCGTACAGGTGTTCCTGCAAGACGTTCAATGATTGAAGGAAAAATATTTTGTGCAAAATCAAAATTAAAATTTCTTTCAAACCATTTTATTTGTTGCATTGCATTTAATTTATGCTAAGTTCAAATAAAAACGATTTTCAATATAACTTCTTAACAAATTCATCAATAAAAACACATTAAATAAAGCGGTAATGCAGGTGTAAAAGGTTAAATTTGCAGGCTTAAAAAATTATTCAGATTTATATCTCTCAAATAACGAATGGAAGAAAATAAACTCCCCCAGGAAACTTCGGATAACGATAGAATTATACAGGTAAATATAGAGGAGCAAATGAAAACAGCCTACATTGATTATTCAATGTCGGTTATTGTTGGCCGAGCCTTGCCCGATATAAGAGATGGTTTTAAACCCGTGCATCGCAGAATATTATACGCGATGAATGAACTGGGCTTAAATGCAAATCGCCCCTATAAAAAATGTGCGCGTATTGTAGGAGAGGTGTTGGGCAAATATCATCCGCATGGCGATACTGCTGTATACGATGCATTGGTGCGCATGGGGCAGGAGTGGAACATGAATCATACGTTGATTGATAAGCAGGGAAACTTTGGCAGCCCTGACGGAGATCCACCTGCAGCTATGCGATATACAGAAGCAAGATTGCAACGGCTTGCAGAAAGTATGCTCGATGATATAGAAAAAGAGACCGTAGATTTTCAACTGAATTTTGATGATTCTCTAGAAGAACCTGTTGTATTGCCAACACGCATTCCGCAACTGTTGGTAAATGGCTCAAGTGGTATTGCGGTTGGTATGGCAACCAACATGATGCCGCATAATCTTAGTGAAGTTATTGATGGCTGTATTGCTTATGTAGATGACCGAAGCATAGATGCTGAAAATCTTGTAAAATATGTAAAGGCACCTGATTTCCCAACAGGTGGAACGATATACGGAATGGAAGGTGTGCTGCAGGCAATGCTTACTGGTCGCGGCAGGGTAGTGCTACGCGGCAAATGTCATATTGATACAAAGCCGAGCGGCAGGGAACAAATTGTAATTACAGAAGTTCCGTACCAGGTTAGCCGCGATGCGCTGACGGATAGAATTGGTCAGCTTGTAAATGAAAAAACAATTGAAGGTATTGTACATGTAAATAATGAAAGCAATAACAAAGAAGGAACGCGCATTGTAGTTGATTTAAAGCGTGAGGCTGTATCGAGTGTTATTGTAAACCAGCTATACAAATTTACTGAACTGCAAACCAGTTATGGAATAAATAATGTAGCACTTAGTAAAGGCAGACCACGAATTTTAAATCTTAAAGATCTTATCAGTGAGTTTATAGAGTTTAGAATGGAAGTGGTAATACGCCGCGCCAATTTTGAACTTCGTAAAGCAAAAGAAAGAGCACATGTTTTAAACGGTTATCTTATTGCACTTGATCATCTTGATGAAGTAATTAGTTTAATAAGAAATTCTGCTACACCAGATATTGCAAAAGATAATTTAATAAATGCAGGCTGGGGCTTAGATGAAATTCAGGCAAAAGCAATATTGGAATTGCGCCTGCAACGTCTTACCGGTATGGAACGCGATAAGATTAAAGCAGA
>JAICKT010000041.1 GCA_025927795.1 Parafilimonas sp.
TAAAACCATAACCTTTTTTCCTAAGGTTAAAAGTTCCAGCATGCCTATTTTAAAACATTGTATGCCGAACGAAATGCCAATTATCGCTATACAAAAAACAAAGCCCGTTATAAAATATTCTAATACAGCTAAAAAACCGCCGCAAAAAAGCCATATTAAATTACCGATTGTATTCATCTGTATATTTTTTGTTTATTTCCAATTTGTGAGATGGAATTCGCCACAAAAAATTTCGTCGGCAGCACATATAATACATCAAAAATTTTTATGGCTCATTTCATGTTTTAAAAATAAAACGTTTCTGCTATCTTGAGACTTATTTATATAATGGCACTGCACGTACAAACATTTAAAACACGCACACTTACTTCTGTTGTATTTGTTATTATAATGTTGGGTGGGTTGCTGATTAATCCATGGTCGTTTCTTTTATTGTTTTGCATTGTACATTTTGGTTGCTGGTTTGAATATCAAAAAATTATTGCGCGAATTGTGCCAGGTTACAAAATCACAAGACCAATGTATAATTATGCTATTATTTTTCTTGGTTTCGGATTTATGTTGTGGATGACGAATGATGCGTTTATAATCGGCGCAATTAAATTAAAAGAAGTTGGTTTTTTTCTTATGCTCATTAATCTCTCAGCATTTATTTTCAGCATTGTTTTTTATAAAATGTATCGCAATACAAAAATTATATCTGCTTTAATAATCGGGTTTGTTTATATTTCAATTAGCTGCGGTTTAATGCTTAATCTTAGAACTACAGGCATAATTTCCGGCAGTATTTTTAGTTTGGATTTTGGTTTGATATTGCCTTTGCTCATTATTGCTTCTATGTGGGTTAATGATACAATGGCTTATATTGTTGGTTCACTTGTTGGGAAAACACCGTTATCATCTATCTCGCCAAAAAAAACCTGGGAAGGAACTATTGGCGGCATTGTGCTTGCAGTAACTGTTATTACAATTTTCGGAAATACTTTTTTTAAAGCTGATATTTTGCAATTGATTTTAATTACGACTGTTGCATGTATATCAGGCATATTCGGAGATTTATTTGAAAGCAAATTAAAACGCCTGGCAAATATTAAAGACAGCGGAAATATTATGCCCGGGCATGGTGGTTTTTTAGACAGGTTTGATTCTATGCTGATGGCTACTATATTTGTGTGGTTATACATGACGCTGTTTTTATAAGAACCCTGTGATTACCATAAACTAATTGTTATGAAGAAATCCATGTTCTTATGCCTTGTGCTGCTTCCATTTTTATCTATTGCACAACTACATTTTACTATTACCAACAATAGTGTAAGCAATGCAATTGCAAAAGTGATTGAAGATTTCCCAAATCATTTTAATAACATTCGCGGCGAAATAATAAGTAAAGATGTGCAGGCAGTAAACTATGCATGCACTATAAATATTTCTGGCGCAGATTCAAGTATTATTATTCAGAATGGAAATGATTCTGATAATATTTATAGCTGGACTGAAACAGTTTTTGCAACGGATGATTTTGATAAGGCAAAAGAAAAATTTCATGAATACTTTGCCAAAATAAAAGCTACTGTCACAAGCATTGATAATAAAAGAATAAGTTTTCATGCTGAGTATATTGCGCCTGACGATACCAAACATTTTACTACAATTTTATTTACTGCAAATAATGAAACACCACAATTAAAAAATGTTGTTATTGATCTTAGTATGCAATATGTTTTAAGTGGCTGGCAAATTATTATTAGTGTATATGAACACACTGATTATGGTGTTGAGAATAAGCAGGAAAATTAAATTAACGTGAGTTCGGGATATCTAACCCCAAACTTTCAAGCCTGCATTATAATAACTAAAACAGTAAAAGCTTTAGTCTAAGATAATTTGTAAAAAAATTTTTGCTTAGCCAAAATTGTTATATTCATTCTCACCCCAATGCTAAAGCATTGGGTTAATAAATTTTATATTGCTCGCGTGTTAATTATACTTCTTCTCTTTCAGAAAAAATTCTTTTAAGCATAATGGCTGGCGGCGTAGAAACGATCAACGGAAATTTTTCAATTGTTACAAAACTTGGATCAAGACCAAAACCTCTTTCTTCACTTAAACTTACTTCTTTAAGCCATAAATGCAGCTTAATAATTATTCTTTCAAAGAATGGTAACTCATTATCGCTGCTTAAAAATTTTTCTGTTATAATAAATTGAAAGTCGCCGGTAATATTATTTCTTTCAAGACTATCATATCTGCTTAAAATATTTACTTCATTATTTCTTACCAGTTCTTCTACTACTTTTCTAAACATTAAATTTATCCTCTGCTGCACGCGAAAACCAAGACGAAATTCAACCCGTATAATATCATTTGGAATAATGTGCTCAACAACATACTCACTTGTATATGGATCATCAACCGTATCTATATGCAAAAACCAATAAATATCTGCGCGCTTTGGTTTTTTATTAAGAATGGAATAGATAATCTTATGCTCAATTTCTTTTGGATTATCTGCACTTGTTAAATAAACCAGATGCGTGGAATATTTTGGAATAGACTTATCATTGCTCAATTCCTGCATCATAGGAATATAATGTTCAAGCCTTACAAATTCAATATACCTGTTCTTTATTTTGCGGCTGCGATACCAGATATACATTACAGAAAATAAAGCGCCGCCTGCAAGTAATGTTACGTAACCGCCATGCGGAAATTTTTGAAGATTAGCTGTTAAAAAAGAAATTTCGATGGTTAAGTAAATAATGAGGTAACAATATATCCATACAGGAACTACACGTTGCGTAATCATGTAATTGGCAAATAATATGGACGTGCTTATCATACACATGGTAATGGCTAAACCATAAGCAGCTTCCATATTGCTTGATTTTTGAAAATATAAGACAATGCCGCTGCATCCTATAAACAACAAAGTATTTATGCCGGGAATAAATAATTGCCCTCTTTCTTCCGTAGGATAATTTATTTTCATTTTTGGCCAAAGATTCAATCGCTGTGCTTCTGCAATTAAGGTAAATGAACCTGATATTAATGCCTGGCTTGCAATTATTGCTGCTGTAGTGGCTATAATAATTCCGGCAGGTTTAAACCACTGCGGCATCATTCCAAAAAAAGAATTAAATGATCCCCCCATAAAATTATCTGTGATGTAAACGTCTTTAAAGTTTGCAAGCAGCCATGCCCCTTGCCCAAGATAATTTAAGATTAAACAGGTTTTTACAAATATCCATGACATGCGTATGTTACCGCGGCCACAATGGCCCAAATCAGAATACAAAGCTTCCGCACCAGTTGTGCAAAGAAAAACGGCGCCTAATATCCAAAAGCCTTTCGGATAAGTGGTTAATAATTCAATAGCATAATACGGATTCAATGCTTTAAAAACAAACCAGTCATCAGTAAGATGAAAAATACCAACCACAGCAAGCATACTAAACCAGATAAGCATAATAGGACCAAACATTTTTCCTATTGATGCGCTGCCAAATTGCTGCAAGCCAAATAAAAATGTAAAAATCAGTAATACAATTATCACAATGTTGCCTGTAGTAATACCGGAAAACATATGTATTTGCTTTAACCCTTCAATAGCAGGTGTAACAGATATGGGTGGCGTAATCATTCCATCTGCTAAAAGCGCTGCACCGCCAATCATGGCAGGCAAAACCAGCCATTTTTTTTTGCGGCGTACCAAAGCATATAAACTAAATATGCCGCCTTCACCATTATTATCGGCTTTTAATGTGAGTATAACATATTTAATGGTGGTTTGTAAAGTAAGTGTCCATATTATGCAGGAAAGAGAACCAAGAATCAAGCTTTCATTAATAGTTCTGTCTCTTACTATGGCATTGAGCACATACATGGGAGAAGTACCAATGTCTCCATAAATAATTCCCAAGGCAATAAGGAGACCGCCTGCTGTTACGCGGTTAATTTGCTTGCTCATGTATGTTAACTTATTTATTCAAGTTCTGATTCATTAGCTACGCGGTGTAAAGATATGTGCGGTACGGCTGAAACCATAAGCGGAAATTTCTCTACTGTTACAAAACTTGGATCAAGTCCAAAACCTCTTTCTTCACTTAAACTTGCCTCTTTAAGCCAGAAATGTAATCTCATAATAATTTTTTCAAAAAAAGGCAGCTCATTATCCTGTGAAAGATATTTCTCCAGCACAATAAATTGAAAATCTCCCACAACATTATTCCGTTCAAGACTTTCATACCGGCTTGTAATATTTACTTCCTGGTTGTTCACCAAATCCTGTACTACTTTTCTAAACATAAGATTTATTCTTTGCTGAATACGAAAACCAAGCCTGAATTCAACACGGATAATATCGTTCGGAATAATATGTTCAACCAAATATTCAGAGGTATATGGATCATCTACAGTATCTACATGAACAAACCAATAAATATCTGCGCGCTTTGGCTGCTTATTTAATATTGAATAAATAATCTTGTGTTCAATTTCTTTTGGATTGTTTGCGCTGGTTAGATAAACAAGATGTGTTGAATATTTTGGTACTGTTTTATCGCGGCTTAATTCCTGTATCATTGGAATATAATGTTCGAGGCGAACAAATTCCACATACCTGTTTTTAATTCTTCTGGCTCTATACCATGTGTACATAATTGAAAACATTACAGCAGCAAGTATTATCGTTATAAAACCACCTTCGAGAAATTTGTGTGATAATGCAGCAAGAAAAGTTAGTTCTACTATTAAATAAAAAATAAGAAAACTATAAATCCAAAAAGGCTTAACGCGATGAAGCACCATAAAATTTGAAAACAGAATAGTAGTTGCAATCATTGTTATTATAATTGCCAAACCGTAAGCCGCTTCCATTTTTGAAGATTCCTTAAAGTATAAAACTACGCCCGTACAGCCAATAAACATTAATAAGTTCATAGCAGGAACAAAAAGTTGCCCCTTAGCTTCTGATGGATATTTAATCTTCATTTTAGGCCATAAATTTAAACGCAACGCTTCACCAATTAATGTAAACGAACCTGCAATCATAGCCTGGCTGGCAATAATTGCAGCACTGGTAGCAACAATAACGCCAATGGGCGTAAACCAATCAGGCATTACATCGTAAAAAGCATTAATATGCATTTGTTCTTTTACCTGGCTTGTTATAGTAAGTCCGGTTCTGTGTGCCAACAGGTAAGCGCCCTGCCCAATATAGTTAAGCAACAAACAGGATTTTACATACATCCACGATACGCGAATGTTGCTTCTTCCCACATGTCCTAAATCACTGTATAAAGCTTCGGCTCCGGTAGTGCATAGAAATACAGCGCCTAATAATATAAATGCGCCTTTATAATTTAAAAGAAAATTTATAGCATAATAAGGGTTAAAGGCTTTAAAGATTGAAAAATCATCTGTTAAATGAATAAACCCAAGAATAGCAATCATGGTAAACCAAACAAACATAATGGGGCCAAACAGTTTACCTATTGAACCCGTACCAAATTGTTGCAGAAAGAAAAAAGAAATTAAAATTGCAAGCACTATATACATAATAGTGTTGCGTGGAATTGCATGCAACGCCGGTATATTTTTTAAACCCTCAATAGCAGAAGTTATGGAAATGGGCGGAGTAATTATTCCATCTGCCAACAGCGATGCACCACCAATCATTGCGGGAATTACAAGCCATTTTCGTCTGCGCCGCACAAGAGCATAAAGCGCGAATGTTCCGCCTTCACCTTTATTATCAGCCCTTAAAATAAGTATTACATATTTAATGGTGGTTTGCAGCGTGATGGTCCATATTATACAGGAAAGGCTTCCTATAATAAGCGCTTCATTTATAAATCGTCCGTTAATAATTGAATTGAATACATATAAAGGAGAAGTACCTATATCACCATAAATAATTCCAAGTGCAATTAATAAACCTGCTGAGGTAACCTTATTAATATTCTTCGCCACAAAAATTAATTAGTGCTAATCTTTCAAAGGCAAATTTATAGCGAAATAATTTTAAACTCTTTAATAACCATACTATAAAAACAAATTGCTGATAGTTAGTTAATTTGTTTAAAACTTTTTTTTAAAATCTTACATTTGTTAGCATAACTATTTTTTATAAATGACGAATAAATTTTTTCTGTCCTGCTCCCTTTTTCTTGCAATAACTTTTGCATCTTATGCTCAAACAATCACTTATTCGCAGCCTGAAAGAGATGATGTGCGTTCTGTTGATTTTGATATTGTCGGCAAAATAAATAATCACTACTTGTTTTATAAGCATGTGCGGTCTTCTTATAGTATTTCTTTGTATGATGATGAAATGAAGCTTATTGATAAAGTAAACATGAATTTTCTTCCGGACAGATTGATAAACTCCGATATAATACCTTACAAAGATTTTTTCTATTTTGTTTATCAATATCAAAAAAGAAATATTGTAAACTGCGCTGTTGCTAAAATGGATGGCGATGGAAAAATTATAGGCGACCCTGTTATACTTGATACAACTGCAATTAGTTTTTTCGCAAGCAACAAAATTTATAATTTATTGTATAGTGAAGACAAACAAAGAATTGCTGTATATAAAATTAACAGCAAAGATGATCAGAAATATATTTTTACCAGCCATTTGTTTGATGCTTCATTAAACTCTATTTCAAAATTTACTACTGTAATTCCCATGCAGGCACACAATGATTTTTTAACAGAGTTTACTTTAGATAATAGTGGCACAATGGCTTTTGTAAAAGCTTCCGGCAATTCTGATGTGAGCACTGTACAAAATATTTCCTTGCTGATTAAAGATCCTGATAACGATAGAATAGATACCTATGCTTTAGACATTGACAAAATTTATTTAGGCGACATTCGGGTGAAAGCAGATAATTTAAATAACCATTTTTTAGTAGTGGGATTTTATTCAAAACAAAGAAGAGGAAATATTGATGGATTGTATTGCGCAATCTGGAATAAAACCAATCAACAGATAACTTCAAAACAGGTTGCATTTAACGATCAGCTTAAGAGCAATGCAAAATCAGCAGGCTCAACACGTGCCGCCTTTGATGATTATTTTTTACAGAATATTGTTATGCGTAAAGACGGTGGTTTTGCTGTTGCATCAGAATCTGCGTATTCATCCAACCGCGGTATTTATAATAACCGCTGGGATTACATGTACAACTCTCCGTACTGGTATAATTCAAATTATTATTTGTACGGAAATTCTTTCGGGTATTATTATCCGTGGATGTCACCTTACGGATACGGCAATCAAACACGCTACTTTGCAGATAATATTGCTGTGATGTCATTTGATTCATCAGCCAATATGGAATGGGCAAGCATAATTCCAAAATCGCAATATGATGATAACACAGATAATTTTATTGGTTACGGCACATACTTAACTTCCGGTGAAGTAAATTTTCTTTTTAATGAATTTTCAAAAAGAACTTTGTTGTTGCAGTCCGAAAGTATAGATGCTTCCGGAAAGGTAACGCTCAATCCTACTTTAAAAGAATTGGACAGAGGTTACCAGTTTATGCCGCGTTATGCAAAACAGGTAAGCAGCCGCGAAGTTTTAATACCTTGTCAATACAGAAATTATCTTTGCTTTGCCAAAATAGAATTTTAAAAATTATTATTCTATTTGCGCAAATAATTTGGTGAGAAGTGAAAGGCAACATGAGATTTCATTTTTCACTTCTCACATTTCACCCAACAAATTAAAGTGGTATCATTTTTTAAAGATAAGTCTGCCGTTTCTGTTTTCTGGCTAATAATTCTGTGCTGCGGATTACATGTTTACTCTCTTATAAACGCACCGCAATTAAATGTTTCTGTAAACGAAGGTTTTTTTTATTATCTGTTGCAGCCATTCGCAAACCTGCAGCCATACACGCTTTCCGTAATTTATGTGTTGCTGATTTTTTTAATTGCATTGCAGTTAAATTTTGTAGTTAATGAACTTAACCTGCTTTCAAAACAATCTTATACACCGGCGCTTGCTTTTATTTTATTGTCAGCATTAGTGCCCGCGTTCAACCAGGTATCTGCTGCATTATTGTCCTGCAATTTTATTATCTGGATATTTTACAGCGCCTGCCGTTTATATAATGCACCCAATGCAAAATCTTCTATTTACAATATAGGTTTAATAACAGGCATATCAATCATTCTTTATTATGCAATGATGCCGCTTGCAATAATAGTGCTGTTGTCTTTTTTAATTATCCGCTCTTTCCGGGCAAACGAATTATTTATTTTACTCTTCGGAATACTTACACCATTTTATTTTTTAATAGCCTGCTTATTTTTAAAAGGCAATCTTAAGTTTTTGCCTTTGCCACAGCAGATATTTAATATCTATTTAAATAGCAGGCCGCAATTTTCTTTAATAAGCATTACACTTATTGTTGCGGCTTTAGTTACTTTATGGGCAATGATTACAGTGCAGCAAACAGGCAGCCGAGAACTGATACAGGTACGCAAAAGCTGGACGCTTGCCGGCGTTTTTTTAATCTTTTATATTCCTGCAATTTTCTTTGTTCGGCAGGCTTATCCATCTGCAGTTCTTATTGCAATGATTCCCGCAGCGTGTTATATTGGTTATGCTTTTGGCAGCACATCGCGCAGTATTATTCCAACAATAATATTCTGGTTGTTTGTGGGATTGAGTATTTATAACAACTGGTTCGCAAAGTATTAAGCATTTATTATGCTGATACAATTTATTTTTGCATTTTAATTACCAATATGAAATTTGGCATCGTTGTTTTTCCTGGCTCCAACTGCGACAGAGATATGCAGGATGCACTGCAAAATCATCTGAACAAAGAAGTAATTATGCTCTGGCATAAAGACAAAGATTTGTCTGCATTTACAACCGATGATTGCATTGTTTTACCCGGCGGTTTTTCTTTTGGTGATTATTTGCGTTGCGGCGCCATTGCACGCTTTAGCCCGATGATGCAAAGTGTGATTGAGTTTGCAAACAAAGGCGGAAAAGTTTTAGGCGTATGCAACGGTTTCCAGATTTTGTGTGAAAGCGGTTTGTTGCCCGGCGTGCTTTTGCCAAATGGTCATCAGCAATTTGTTTGCAAGAATATACATCTGAAAAATAAAGCTGGTGATATTTATACCATTCCTGTTGCGCATGGTGATGGAAGATATTTTGCAGATGATAAAACGCTTGATGAATTAGAAAACAATAGTCAGGTGCTTTATTATTATTGCGATGAAAAAGGAAATATTGATAAGAGTTTTAACCCTAATCATGCAACAAGAAATATTGCGGGCATAAGTAATAAACAGGGAAATGTTTTTGGTATGATGCCGCATCCTGAAAGAGCTTCTTCAAAGTTTTTAGGGAATACAGATGGTTTAAAAGTTTTTACTGACCTTGGTTTAAATTAATTGAAGGATGAAAAAAATTATAGCAGCAATAGCTACAATATTTATAATAAGTGTTTTGCACGCGCAGGTACAAGACCCTGTAAAATGGAATTATTCCGCCACAAAAAAATCTGATAAAGAATATACCGTTACAATTGATGCCACACTTCCGGGTGCATGGCATATTTATTCAATCAACACACCGCCGGATGGACCAGTACCAACAAGCATCAGTTTTAAAAAGAATCCGCTTGTAACGCTTGACGGAACTGTAAAAGAAAACGGGAAATTAAAATCTGAGCATGATGAAATTTTTGGTGTTGATGTAAAATATTATGCAGATAAAGTTGAGTTTGTACAAAACGTAAAACTAAAATCAGCCGTAAAAACAAACGTAACCGGAACAATAAAATATATGGTATGCAACGATAAAATGTGTCTTCCGCCAAAAACAATTCCATTTAATATTCAACTGCAGTAAATGCAAACACGCTGCATAAAAATCTTTTTTTTAGTTCTCATATTTGCTACCTGTTGCAAAAAAGTTTCTGCTCAAAATAGTCCTGTCCGTTTTTCTTTTTCTACTGAAAGAAAGAATGATTCACTTGTATCATTTATTATAAAAGCAAAAAATGATACAGGCTTTTTCCTGTTTTCTGTAAAACCGAAAAACACTGACGATGCTTTTATTTCTCAACTAAATTTAGATAGCGCTTCTGCAAAGCTTCTTACAGATACAAGCATCATTCAATCATCAAATATTACAGCAATAAATGATGAAAAAACTAAAAGCATTTTTCATGGATTTAACGATAGTGCAACGTTTATTTATCCTTTCAAAATAAAAAAACAAGACAGTGCAATTATAAAAGGCTCATTTGCATGGCTGGGAAAAAGCGGCGATGAATTTCCAAGCGGCGAACAAAATTTTGAAATTGTTGTTCCTGCTGAAAAAGCTGCAATTGGCGGAGTTGCTGTATCAGATGCAAAACCAAAAAGCTGGGCAGGTTTTTTCTGGATTGGTTTGGTTGCAGGTTTAATTGCTGTATTTCTTCCATGTCTGTATCCGTTGTTTCCCGTAACAGTTACGTATTTTATGCATCGTTACGGCAGCAGGAAACAAGGCATAAAAAGTGCATTAATTTATTCGCTTTTTATCATACTTATTTATGGTATTCCAACAACAGCGCTAACATTAATTTTTGGCGAAACAACATTGTATAAAATTTCAATTAATCCGATTACCAACTTATTTTTCTTTGCCATCTTTATTGCATTTGCACTTTCTTTTTTTGGTTTGTTTGAAATTACGCTGCCTGCATCATGGTCAACACGCACAGATAAACTTGCAGGCAAAGGCGGTTACGGTGGTTTATTTTTTATGGCGCTTACGTTGGTAATTGTTTCATTCAGTTGCACAGGAATTGTAGCAGGACAACTGTTAAGTTATCTTTCATCAGAAGGCTTAAAAGCCGGACCTATTGCGGGCATGTTTGGTTTTGGAACCGGGCTTGCTTTGCCGTTTACAATTCTTGCATTGTTTCCTTCACTCATAAAATCAATGCCAAGGAGTGGTGGCTGGCTTAACACTATTAAAGTAAGTTTTGCTTTTATTGAACTGGCAATGGCATTAAAATTTTTGAGCAATGTTGATTTAATTTATCACTGGCGTTTACTTGACCGCGAAGTTTTTATTGCGTTATGGTTAGTGATTGCTGTATTACTTGGTTTTTATTTGTTAGGTAAAATAAAATTTTATCACGATTCTGATGTGAAGCATATAACTGTTTTACGCTTGTTTTTTGCTATCAGCGCATTTGCGTTTGCGTTATATCTTTTGCCCGGTATGTGGGGTGCGCCTTTAAAAGCATTAAGCGGATGGATTCCGCCAGATTATACTCAAGACTTTAAATTAGGAAATTATCAATCAAATATTATTTCAGATCAAACAAACAAAACTGCAGCACAATCACCACATAAACTAACTGATAAATTAGGTGCACCTTTTGGCTTAACGGCATATTTTGATTTGGATGAAGGTATTGCTGCAGCAAGAATTTTACATAAACCAATCATGCTTGATTTTACAGGACATTCATGCGCTAACTGTCGCAAAATGGAAGCACAGGTTTGGAGCGATCCGCAAGTGCTGCAACGCATCAGCAATAATTTTGTATTGATAAGTTTATATGTTGATGAGCCAACTGCTTTGCCATTGAACGAACAATATACAAATGCAAGGGATGATAAGATTACAAATGTTGGCGAAAAAAATCTTGATTACGAAATCACAAAATTTGGTTTTAATGCGCAGCCTTTATATATGTTTATGGATGCGAATCAAAAAGCTTTGAGTGATGTTAGATATGGCTATGATCCTGATGTAGAAAAATTTATTCATCACTTGGATGAAGTGAAGGCGAAGTTTGATGCTGAAGTAAAACAATAATTATTTTTTACCTAAATAATAATCCGGGATTGGTTTGCCTGATTTTTCAACATCCCAAATAATACTTGATACTTTCCAGCCTTGCGGCGTTCTAATTAACTGAAAACTGTTTACGCCTCTTTCTTTTACCATATCCAAACTGTTTATATAAGTTTTATATGAACTGATTCTTTGTGCAATGTTGCCAAACTGATCTGTTCGTCCATAAATTTCCTGCTCTTTAAAACTTTGAATTTTTGAAGAATCAATGTATGCTTTAAACGCTCTTACAAAATCATCAATGCTTAAAATCTGCGCAGTATCCTCAATAAAATTTATTAGTTGTGCCTGAGGAATAAAATAATTTTTTATACTATCATAATGCGACTTTCCCCCATCACTAACCCTCAAAGACGCATAGGCATCATCTACAGCTTTTTTAATAGAAGCATCATCAGGTGCGGTGTAATTGTTACTATTAGCAGAATTGGAATTTGTGTTTGAAGAATTGCATGAACAAAAAATATACAGGCAACTTAAAAAAGCAAGCGTAGGAAATTTCATTATTTCATTTTTAGTTATCAACTAAAATAACAAAATAACCGGAACAAGAATTGTGCTTATTTACATTCAACTAATTCGCTTCTGTATATTTTTTAAAATTATCAAGAATGTTTTGCCAGCCGCCTTTTTGCATTTCAAATGAATGTGTATTCTCTGCTTCAAAGTTTTCGGTTACATGTGTGTTATCGCCGGTAGTATCAAAACTTACTTTCACTTTTCTGCCATCGCCAATTGTGTACTCAATGTATTTATTTTCCGTAACTGCATCATATACGCCGCCAAAATCAAAACCAAAACTGCCATCTTTTGCTTCCATACGATAATTAAAATTTCCGCCTACACGTAAATCGTTTTCTGCTTTAGGAGAATGCCAGTCATCGGATGCATTGTTCCATCTAATAATGTGCGTTGGATTTGTAAAATAATCCCATACTTTGTCAATGGGTGCTTTTACATCTGTTTCTACAGTGATTGTTTTTGCATTTGTTTCCATGATTTGAAGTTTCATGTATTATAAATTTTAATGCAAACATCCTTCATCAATTTATAATAATAACTGTGCAATCACGACAAACAAAAGGCTATTTACGTCAGGTTAAGCACCTTGCGGTTTAGTTAAGTTTGATTTGTATATCGAATCTACTTTCTGTTTTATTTGTTGTTTGAGTTCTTCATTTTGTTCTTTCAATTCTTCAACCTGCTTTTTTAGGTCTTCATTTATTAGTTTCTCTGTTTTTTCTTTTATTAGTTTGGATTGCTTTTCAGCCTGATCTTTTATCATCGCATCTTTTTGTTTCATTATTTCTTCTAACTTCTCCGATTGTTCCTTCATATCTCCGGCTTGCTTTTCAACCTGTTCTTTTATCATGGCATCTTTATCCTTCATTACTTCTGCCAGCTTTAAAGCCTGGTCTTTCATTAATTCACTTTTTTGCTTCATGTATTCTGTTTGTGCTTGAGCATCTTTTTGCATTTGTGCCGTTTTAGCCTTCATTTCATTGGTTAATGCTAAAGCTTTTTGACTCATAATTTCAGCCTCAGCTTTTAAAGCTTCTGTTTTAATTTTCATTTCACCGGAATCATTTTCCATTTTAGCTCGCATTGCTTCTTCCTGCAATTCTTTCGCCTGCATCTGCAGCTTCTCTGCCTGTTTTGCCATTTCATCATTCATTGCCAATTGATTTTCTTTCATTGCTTGCGCCTGTGCTTGTAATGCTTCCTTCTGTGCTTTCATTGCTTCTTTTTGCGCCTCTTTATCTGCTTTCAATTTTTCTTGCAGTTTAGCGATAACAGAATTATAATCTGAAATTTTATTATCAGGCACTCTCACATTATCTACATATAGTTCTGTTACTTTCCCATTTACTTCAACAAGCTTGTATTGCTTACCATCCATTGATGTGCTCATCACATATTTCGATTCATCATTATTTACCGTTATAGGAACTGTATCTTTTTTATTTATTAATGATGAAATTTCTGCCGGCTTCGCAAAAGAAGCATAAGATAATTGTTTGTGTTGCGCAAAAGCAACCGCCATAAAACCTGTGATGATAATGCCGGTTACTAAAAAAATCTTTTCCATATTACTTAATGTTTTATTGTTGTTGGTAATAATTCTTTTTACCCTGTTTAGCAGGTGATTTCTTTTGCCGGAAAATGTAGCTGCATATTTTGAGGTAAGATTATATTCCTGAAAAGAAACCAAAGCATGTATAAATTGCTTTTTGCTTTTTACCTGTCCAATGGCAATATCATCACAACAATTTTCTCTTTCTTCTTTTATTAAAGATGAAATCCATAATACAGCAGGGTTAAAGAAAAATATTATTTCTGCAAAATTTTGTAAAATATTTACGAGGTAATCTTTACGCCGGATGTGTGCCAATTCATGCAACAAAATGGCTTCAATTTCTTCTGATGAAAGTGTTGTTAAGGCTGATGCAGGAAATAAAATTACCGGCTTTAAATGCCCTAAAACCATTGGTATTTTTGTTATGGCTGATTTTAATAGTATAACTTTTTTTGTTACGCCGGCTTTTGAAGCAAGTTGTTTCAATTGCTCATTCCAGTATTCGCCAGCATCAGAAACCTGCCTGCGTTTTAATATGTAAACGCTTCGTAAACCTGTTAACAGGCTTATTGATTTCAGTGTTATAATTATAAACCATGCAAGTACTATAAAGTTTTCAGCAGCTTTAAAACCTGAAATAATTTTTTCTATAAGATTCGATGAAGGGTGTGTGTTTGTTACAGCATTATATGCTACCGCAGAAACAACTACGGGAGCAGCAACGGTATTAGCGGTAACAGAATATAACTCATAGAAAAAAGTTGCAACACTTGTAAAAATAAACACAAGTAATACGCAGCTAAACAATTTATAACGTAGAACTGCGCCGGAATTTTTTGTGTATAATAAAATTAAACCTGCAATTGATGCAAGTAAAATACCCTGCCATAAAGAATGCATTAATGTGCGGAAGAGTGCCTGCATTAATTCATTTGTAAAAAAGTAATTTATAAGATGTGATTGCATAGTAGTGGTATGAAAGGTTTATAAATCTTTATCCATTTCCTTGAGCATATCTTTAATAAGCTGTAATTCTTTTTTTGATGTTTTTTTATTGCCCAATAACTGCATTACCAAACTGCTGGCAGAGCCATTGTACATTGAGTTTATAAATCGTTCGAGCAAATAATTTTTTGTTTTATGTTCTGCTTCAGCCGGTGAATAAATGTGCGTCATATTTGTATCATCTCTTTTCAACATACCTTTTGCATGCATTATCTGCATTAGCTTTAAAGTAGATGTATATTGCACGGTTCTTGTTTTCTCATTTAATTTATTATTTACAAACCGCACATTGGATGGACCATATGTCCATAATACCTGTAAAATTTCTAACTCAGATTTTGTAGGTTCAATCTTGTCAGTGTTTTGCATTGTATTTGATTTCATAGAATGAAGATAGGAAACTTTTCGTACGAACAAATTTTTATGTTGATATTTTTAAAGTTTTTTGTTTTTTTTATGATTTGATGTAAGCAATAAAGAAGATTAGTTTAAACAAATTTTATCTTCATCAATAAAATAAATTGTGATGCAAAACAATACACTAAAAGAGCCAGTTATCAGCCAATCAATAAATGCTGCAGGTAAATATTTGGTTATTCATGAATGGAAAGGCAGTGGCCTGCTTATATGCATGTACATTATAATGATGATGAAGCCGGGCATGTGCTTGAAGGAATACTAACTTTTTAAATTTACTGACAGCAAAGTTAATGCTGCAAAAGGCACAACAGTTTTTGTGCCCGCTGGTGTTCCGCATACATATTATGCAGATAATACTGCGCGTTATCTTATAATACTTACACCGGCATTAAATGAGCTTATTGCCGAATTACAGATTTCTTGACAACGGTTAAATAAGTATTTTTGTTACGAGGGAATTAAGGTGACTACTTTATTTGATGGACTCATTTAAGTTTACTTACCTGCTCATTATAATAATTTTTTTCCTGTATAACTGAACGCACATTTCCACCTGCTTCTATGGAATCACGTTCTATATAAATATGACCCTTAAAATTTTGCTTTTTTAGTTCAGCGAAGATTGCAGGAAAATCTACCACGCCGGTTCCAACAACAACATCTTTTAAAGAAGTATTATTATATGCACCAATGTCTTTCAGATGAACACCAATAATGTGTCCGCTCAATTTTTTTATTGCTTCAAGCGGATTTATCCCACTCTTTGGCCAATGCCCAAGATCTGCACACACCAAAATTCGGATGGCCTTTTAATGCCATTAATGTTGTATCAGGATTCCAGTAATGACTGAAACCTTTCCAATGATCATGTATAGCGATTTTAATTCCATAAGTACCTGCAAGACTGTCAAGACTATTCCACATATTCAGCGGCGGCTCGGTTGTTACATATTGCACACCAAATTCTTTTGCAATATCGAATTGTTTTTTCCATGAATTAATTGTTGAACCGCCCACAACATATAACGATTCAACCTTTAAGCCTTTTTCTGCAATCAATGCTTTTAACTCATCAATACTTGCCATTGAAAGTTGGCCGATTGTTGAATCTTTAAATTCAGGACCAGCATCATGAAATGTATTTGGCTCTATATACACTAAACCTGCACTATCAACCCTGTCTAATGATTGCGGAAAATTAACATCATGAAAAGTCCAAAGCGCAACACCAAATTTCCAGTCTTCTGAAGGATTAACGGATGATGTTGTTGAAGCAGAATCGTTGTTGCTGCCTGATGACTCTATGTTGGTGCAGCCTGCAAAACATATTGTTGCAAGCAAAAGCAATTGGTTTATTTTTTTCATTTTATATCGTGTGTATGTTTTGAGTTTTGTAAACATCATTAATAATAAAAATCATTTTATTATTTCAATAAATTTTTAAAAAAAGGAATTAATTCCTGTGCAAGTATTGCATGGTCAGCAACACTTGGATGACCATCGCATCCCCCTGCATGCATTGGCTTAAAGAAATACAAGGCAACAGCTTTATCAGAAGGATATAACTCATCAATATTTTGTTTAACTGCAGTAAGACAGTTTTGTAAAAGAGCTCTGTCGCTGCCATTTATCATTGGACTGCTTAATAATGCAATTGTTGCTGTTGGATATTTTGATTTTATCAATTGAACAAACGATATATAGTCTTTTACAAAAACGCTGCTGTCAAAAGGTTTTCTTTCATGCTTGCCATCGCCATGACTTAAATCATTTGTGCCTAAAGCAATGCTTACAATTTTTGGTGAATATAGTTTGAAATTCCAGTGCAATGTATCTTCTGTATTAAGCCTTGCTTTTTCGTAAACCTGCGGCATACTCGGGTTATCCATATTCCAGGTGCGATAAATGCCAATGCCGCTTACGCTGCTTAAAATATAATCTACATTCAATGCTCTTGCTGTTCTCGGTCCATAAGCATAATATGCATTATGATAATCTTGGTATTCGCCCTTACCACATGGCATGTCTGAAGTATCTGCATCAGCTCCGCATGTTATACTGTTGCCGATAAATTCTATTAACGGCGCATTTGATGGTATTATCA